>NZ_BTGO01000004.1:0-219555 GCF_042846595.1 Microbacterium sp. MTN4-26 | reverse complement strand
TCGCGGAGCGTCCTCGCAAAGAGGGATCTCCTCTCGAAGCGGGGCCGGGGGGACGGGCCCGGCTCGAAACGAAGAAGCGCTGCACCCCTCGGGGAGCAGCGCTTCGTTCGGCGGAGGATAGGGGATTCGAACCCCTGAGGGCTTGCACCCAACACGCTTTCCAAGCGTGCGCCATAGGCCACTAGGCGAATCCTCCCGGGCCCCGAAGGGCCGCGGACCATCCTAACGCACGCGCGGCGCGGGTCTCACGCGCGGGCGCGGGTTCCCGCCCCGGCGAAGGCGCTGCCCGGGCGCATGACGAGCGATCGGGGTGCGACGACGGCGAGGATGCGCCGCGCGACGGGTGCGTTGCGCAGCAGCGCCGCCGACGAGGCGGCGGCCGCGTCCGCGAGCGCGTCGGGGTCTCCGGCGGCGACCGTGCCCGAGGGTGCGTAGCTGGCTCGCTCGAGGGCGTCGGCAAGGGTCGCCATGGCCGCCTCGGGCGCACCGTGGCTCTGCGCGAGGCGCGCAGCCAGAGTGCGCGGGGTCTCGCTCGCGGGAACAGGAATGCCGAGGTCGATCGCCGTGTCCTGCACGACCAGCCACGCCGCGGCCGCGTCTCCCCGCCGTGCGGCGAGCATGAGGCGACGCGCTCGCACCGACCTCAGCGAGGCCGGCGCCGCCAGCAGCAGCACGAGGGCGGCGATCACACCGAGGGTGGGGAGGGCGTCGTCGGTGCCGCTCGTCGTTCCGAGGGCTTCGCCGCTCTCCTCAGCCTGTTCCTCTTCGGGCAGGAGGGTCGGCGTCGGGGTCGGCTCCGTCTCCTCGGTCTCTTCGGTCTCCGTGCCGCCGGACTCCGGACCGGCCAAGGACAGTGCCGCGGAGAAGCTGGTCGGCGTGCCGAGGCTGTTGGTGGGCTCGAAGGAGACCCACCCGAGCCCGTCGAAGTGGACCTCCGGCCAGGCGTGGAGCTGCGACGACGAGACCGAGTAGACCGTCTCGCGCTCGATCGCGTCGGTCGTCGAGGAGCCGGGAAGATAGCCGACCACGATGCGGCTGGGCATGTCGAGGGCGCGGGCCATGAGGGCGAAGGCGCCGGCGTAATGCACGCAGTACCCCTCCTTCTGCTCGAGGAACTGCGCGATCGCCTGCGCGCCCGTGCCGTCGAAACCATCCTCGACCGGCGCATCGAGCGAGTAGCGGAACTCCGGTCCGCGGAACCAGCTCTGCAGCGCGATGAGCGCGTCGTAGTCGTTCGTGGTCCCCTCTGTCACTTCGATCGCGAGGTCTTCGACGATGGCGGGCAGATCGTCCGGCAGCTGGGTCAGCTCCGGGCTGAGCCCGTCGGGGGAGGCCTCGTCGGCGCGGATCTGCTCCCGCGTCGGCCGCGGCACCTGCGTGACGACCTCGTAGTCCTGGTCCTGCGTGCGCGCCCCGTCGCTGACGACGGTGCGGTTGTAGGGCACGGTCGACCAGTCGCCCTCGAGCCCGCTCACACCAACGGCCGGGAACGGCATCGGCAGCCACGTCGAGGAGAGGCTCTGGATCGACACGTCGGTGGTGTACTCCTCCACGCGCACGTCGGGGGGGACCGAGACCGGCTCCATGGCGGTCTCGTCGTCGAGCACGGCCGTCTCGTCCTCGTCGGGAAGCCAGACGGCGCCGTCGAAGGTCGACAGCGTCGTCGCGCGCAGGTACGGCGGCAGCGGAGCGCTGCTGCGCACGCGGAGCACCTCGACCTCGCGGGGCCTGCGCAGGTCGTCGCCGAGCTGCAGCGTCGCATCGATGCCGCTGCCGACGTTCAGGCCGCCGGGGAGGCTCCGGGCGACCGGCTGCGGAAGGGCCGGGGCGACGACGAGCGTGACGACGACCGCGACGGCGCCGATCCCGACCGCGGTGGCGGGGATGCCCGCTCCGCGGGTGGCCGCACGGGCCGCGGGCGCCTGGCGGGAGAGCGTGTCGACGCGCATCAGGAAGAGGATGGAGGCGGCCAGCAGCACGAAGGCGACGACATCGAGGTCGTCGGGCACGACGATCGACGGGATGAGCGAGACCGCGATGAGGGCGATGCCGGCCAGCAGCGGCATACGGGCGGTCACGACCACGTGGTCGACGATCACCGTCAGGAGTCCGACCGAGGCGACGATGAGGAACGCCAGGGCGGGGCCGGCGCGGAGCGGGGCTGCGCCGTACGTGATCTCCTCCGCCGCGGTCGCGAGGAGCTGCACGAGCTCGTCGGCCGTACCGGCGGTGGGGATGATCCACAGCAGCGCGGTGTCGCGGAGGAAGACGAGCATCATGAAGGCCGCCCAGACGCCGGTCTCGATGAGCGTCACCGCGAGCGCGGCCAGGCCCCCTCGGCGCGCCAGGAAACCGGCCGCCAGCACGAGGAGGACGAGGGTGAGCGTTCCGGGCATCCACTGCGCCGGAAGCACAACGCGCGCGAGGGGGAGGAGCGCGGCGACGATCGCCGCGGCGATGCCCAGCGGCAGCATCAGCGCGATCCTCAGCCGGTCGCGACCGGCGACGGTGGACTCAGCCGACACGGTCACCCACCAGCCTCTCGCCGACGGCCGACCACGCCGCGGCGAGGTCCGCGTCCTCGGGGATCGCGGCGGCAAGCCAGCCCGCCTCCTCGGCGCGAAGGAGGACGTCGCCTCGGGGGGTCACCGCCAAGAGCATGGGAAGGGTGCTGTGGTGGGCGATCGGAGCGATGGCGCTCACGTCGGCGGGATCGATCCGACCCACGATCAGCACGACGGGGCCCGTCATCCCGCCGGTGAAGACGGGGGAGAGGCGCGCCAGGTGGTCGTCGGGGCGCGCCAGGAGGCTGGCGAAGCGGGCGGTCATCGCCTCCACCTCGATCACGTCTCCGCTGTCGAGGCGGTCGGTGAGGGTGGCTCCGTCGCTGTCGATGACGTCGACGCCGTAGCCGTCATGGACGAGGCGGGACACGACCGAGACGCACGCCGACACCGCGGCTTCGAAAGCCGGATCCGACCCGGGCGCGGTCATCGCCTCGGGTGACCACCGGAGCACCCCGAGATCGAGCACGACGGTCGCCTCGGGCGTGGACTCCTGCTCCTCCTGCCGCACCATGAGCTCGTCCCGGTGCGCGGTGGCGCGCCAGTGGATGCGCCGCATCGAGTCGCCGGACTGGTACGGCCGGGCGACGAGGTTGTCGGCGCCCTGACCGAGGTGCAGGTCGACCGTGAGTCGGCTCCCGCCGGATGCGCCGCCGGCGTCGGGGATGCCGGGCAGCTCGACGACGGCCGGCGTCACGGTCACCGCGGTGCGCTCGCCGCGCACGGTGCGGCGGCGGGCGAGGCCGAACGGGTCCGTCGTCGTGAGGGCGAAGGGGCCGAGGTCGTGGATGCCTCGGGTGAGGCCGGTGACCGTGTACGACCGCTCGACGGCGCGCTGCGATCCGCGCAGCCCGGAGGCGAGTGCGGGGAAGGAGCCGGTGGCTGTGCCTCCGAGTCCGCGCGGGAGGGTGTCCTCCCAGGTGCCGGGAGGGGTCGGGACCGCCGTGCGCACCGTCACCCGCGCGGTGACGACGGCGGTGTCGCCGACGCCGACCGATTCGGGGATCATGGTGCGCTCGACCGCCCCGGTGCGGCGGGTGAGGAACAGCGACAGCACCGCGGCGACCAGAACGGCGATCAGCAGCACGCCGAAGTAGAGCAGCTCCACCAGGCCGAGTTCGTTCGCGGCGATGAGGCATCCGACGGAGAGGATCAGCGCGCCGGTACCGCGGACGGTGAAGGGCCAGAGACGTCGCACGGTCACCTCATCCGCGTGTCGCCAGAGGCACCCGCACCGACCCGGCGATGGTCTCGAGGATGTGGGCCACCGCGTCGGCGCCGGACCGCGCCCGCGCGCCCCCGGCGGCCCGCGTCGGAATCAGACGGTGCACGAAGACGGGGGCGAGGAGTGCGGTGAGGTCGTCGGGGATCACGAAGCCGCGACCGTCGAGCGCCGCCCACACCTTCGCGGCGCGCACGAGCTGCAGCGTGGCGCGCGGGCTCGCCCCGAGCCGCAGGTCGGGATGGGTGCGGGTGGCGGAGGCCAGAGCGACGGCGTACTCCTCGATCGCCGGAGCGACATGCACGCGCCGGGCCCAGGAGATGAGGTCTTCGACCTGGGCCGCACTGACGACCGGCGTGAGTCCGCGCAACGGGTTCACCGTCTCGCGCTGCCGCAGCATGAGCGCCTCCGACGCGGGGTCGGGATAGCCCATCGAGATGCGCATCATGAACCGGTCGCGCTGGGCTTCGGGAAGCGCGTACGTGCCTTCCATCTCCAGCGGGTTCTGCGTCGCGACGACGAGGAAGGGCTCCTCGAGCTCATGGGACCGGCCGTCGACGGTGACCTGGTGCTCCTCCATCGCCTCGAGCAGTGCCGATTGGGTCTTGGGGGAGGAGCGGTTGATCTCGTCGGCGATGACGATGTTGGCGAAGATCGCGCCCGCCTTGAACTCGAACTCGCGCGCGACCGGATTGAAGACGCTGACCCCGGTGACGTCTCCGGGAAGAAGGTCGGGGGTGAACTGGATGCGCCGCACGCTGGCGTCGACCGACGCCGCGAGGGCGCGGGCGAGCATGGTCTTCCCGACGCCGGGAACGTCTTCGATGAGCAGGTGCCCCTCGGCCAGCAGGCACACGAGCGCGGAACGGACGGCGGCCGGTTTGCCGTCGATCACCCGCTCCACGGAGCCGATGATCGCGCGGGTCGCGTCGGTGAAGCTCTCGGCGGAATCGATCGCGCTCGCACCGGACGCGGTTCCGATGGTGGTCGTGTCTGTCACTGGGACTCCCCTCGCCCGCGGTGCGCGAGCATCCTCGCCCACGGCTCGATCGTAACAATGCGCATCGGCCACGGGGCCGGTCCGGCGCCGACTCGACGCGCGCACGAGAACCGTTAGACTGGGGGCAGCTCTCCGCGAGGCGGCATCCAGGCCAACTCCCCCAGGACGGAAACGTAGCAAGGGTAACCAGGCTCTGCCGGGTTCGCGGAGAGTCTTTCTTTTCCGGTGGGGATCTCCGGCGCGCTCGGCCTGTCTGCTCGGTGGAACATCCAGCGAACTCCGATGACCGCCGCGATGCCCGGCTCTAGGCTGGGAGCGTGGCGCAGAGCATCTACATCACATCCGCCGAGGGACACTCCGGCAAGTCCACCGTCGCCCTCGGAGTCCTCGAGACCCTGGGGCATGCGACCCCGCGGGTGGGGGTCTTCCGCGCGATCGCACGGTCGACCAAGGAGCGCGACTACGTGCTCGAGATGCTGCTCGCGCACGACGGCGTGGATCTCGCCTACGACGACTGCGTCGGAACCACCTACGACGACGTGCGCCGAGACCCCGACGCGGCCCTGTCTACGATCGTCGAGCGCTACAAGGCGGTCGAGGCGAAGTGCGACGCGGTCGTGATCGTCGGGAGCGACTACACCGACGTCGGCAGCCCCGCGGAACTCGCCTACAACGCGCGCATCGCCGCGAACCTCGGCGCCCCGGTCCTGCTCGTGCTCGGAGGACGCGCCGCACAGGGACAGCCCGAGCAGCTCGGCTCGACGGTGCCGCGCACGCCCGACGAGATGGGACAGATCGCCGCGCTCGCCGTCACGGAGCTGCTCCACGAACGAGCCGAGGTCTTCGCCGTCGTGGCCAACCGCGCGGGTGAAGACCTGGTCGCCGAGACCGCTGAGGCCGTACGCGCATCCGTGGCGGCCTCCATCGCCTCGCACCCGCGCGCGGATCAGGCCGCGGTCCCGGTGTGGGCGATCCCGGAGGACCGCTTCCTCGTCGCCCCGTCGATCCGCGGCATCATGCGATCCGTCGACGGCGAGCTGCTGGCCGGAGACCCCGACCTGCTCACGCGGCCCGCCCTCGGCGTCGTCGTCGCGGCCATGTCGATCGTCAACGTCCTGCCGCGTCTGTTCGAGGGCGCCGTCGTGGTGATCCCCGCCGACCGCGCCGAAGTGCTCCTGGCGACGCTCCTCGCGAACGCCTCGGGCACCTTCCCCTCGATCGCCGGCATCGTGCTCAACGGCGGGTTCGACCTCGCCGAACCCGTGCGACGTCTGCTCGACGGCCTCGGCTCGAAGGTCCCGATCATCACCTCCGATCTCGGCACGTACGAAGCGGCCGTGCGCATCATGTCCACGCGCGGGCGCCTCGCCGCCGACTCGCAGCGTCGGTACGACACCGCACTGTCGCTGTTCGAGAACCACGTCGACACCACCGAGCTGCTGCGCGCCTTCGGCGTCGCACGGGCGACCGTGGTGACCCCCCTCATGTTCGAGTTCCAGCTCATCGAGCGGGCGCGCGCCGGGCGCAAGCGGATCGTGCTGCCCGAGGGCGACGACGACCGCGTGCTGCGCGCCGCGGCGACGGTGCTCAAGCGCGGCATCGCCGATCTCGTCATCCTGGGCGAGCCGTTCGAGGTGCGTGCCCGCGCCCTCGAGCTCGGCATCGACATCCAGGCGGCGGAGGTGCTCTCGCCGTTCGATGCCGTGCACGTGCACAAGTTCGCCGACGAGTACACGCGACTGC
Organism: Microbacterium sp. MTN4-26; assembly: GCF_042846595.1. Taxonomy (NCBI): domain Bacteria; kingdom Bacillati; phylum Actinomycetota; class Actinomycetes; order Micrococcales; family Microbacteriaceae; genus Microbacterium; species Microbacterium sp. MTN4-26. The sequence goes on along the minus strand of NZ_BTGO01000004.1, from coordinate 213,026 downwards.
GCGCGCACAAGGGCATGACCTTCGAACGAGCCGCCGACACCGTCACCGACGTGTCGTACTTCGGCACGATGATGGTCCATGCCGGCCTCGCAGACGGCATGGTCTCCGGAGCAGCGCACACGACCGCTCACACGATCCGCCCCGCTTTCGAGATCATCAAGACCAAGCCCGGCGTGTCCGTGGTCTCGAGCGTGTTCCTCATGGCGCTCGCCGATCGCGTGCTCGTGTACGGCGACTGCGCGGTCATCCCCGATCCGACGAGCGAGCAGCTCGCCGACATCGCCGTCTCCTCGGCGGCGACGGCGGCGCAGTTCGGCATCGAGCCGAAGGTCGCGATGCTGTCCTACTCCACCGGCGAATCCGGAACGGGAGCTGACGTCGACAAGGTGCGGGCCGCCACCGCCCTCGTGCGCGAGCGCGCCCCGGAACTGCTCGTGGAGGGACCGATCCAATACGACGCCGCCGCCGATGCGGCGGTGGGAGCCGCAAAGCTTCCGGGGTCGGAGGTCGCCGGCCGCGCCACGGTCTTCGTCTTCCCCGACCTCAACACCGGCAACAACACCTACAAGGCGGTGCAGCGCTCGGCCGGCGCCGTCGCGATCGGCCCCGTGCTGCAGGGACTGAACAAGCCGATCAACGACCTCTCGCGCGGTGCCCTCGTGCAGGACATCGTCAACACCATCGCGATCACGGCCATTCAGGCGCAGGGGGAATGAGATGACACCCGTCCTCGTCATCAACAGCGGCTCGTCGTCGTTCAAGTACCAGCTGATCGACATGGCGGCCGAGAACGTGCTCGCGGCGGGACTCGTCGAGCGCATCGGCGAGGAGACCGGGTCTGCCACGCACACCGTCTTCTTCTTCGCCGAGGAGGGCCCGGCGCCCGCGGTGCGCAAGGCCACCTCCACTCTCACCGAGCGTATCCCCGACCACACCGCAGGCTTCGACCTGATGATCCGGGCCTTCGCCGAGCACGGGCCGTCGCTCGACGACGAGCCGCCGATCGCCGTCGGCCATCGCGTCGTGCACGGCGGCGCGCGGTTCTTCGAGCCCACTCTCATCACGCCGCTGGTCGAGATCAACATCGACGAGCTGTCGGTGCTGGCTCCGCTGCACAACCCGGCGAATCTTCAGGGGATCACCGCGGCGAAGAAGGCCTTCCCCGAGGTGCCGCACGTCGCCGTGTTCGACACCGCGTTCCACCAGACCCTTCCCGCTGCTGCGTACACGTACGCGATCGACGCGGAGCTCGCCGCCGCGCACCGCGTGCGCCGGTACGGATTCCACGGCACATCGCACAAGTTCGTGAGCGAGGCGGCGGCCGACTTCCTCGAGCGGCCCCTGGAGCAGCTGCGCCAGATCGTCTTCCACCTCGGGAACGGCGCCTCGGTCGCGGCGATCGACGGCGGTCGCTCGATCGACACCTCGATGGGACTGACGCCGCTGGAAGGGCTCGTGATGGGCACCCGCTCAGGTGACCTGGATCCGGCCGTGCTCCTGCACCTGTCACGACGTGCGGGGCTGTCGACGGACGATCTCGACACCCTGCTGAACAAGCGCAGCGGCCTGCTCGGTCTCGCCGGCGCCTCGGACATGCGCGACATCCAGGCCGGCGTCGACCGGGGCGACGAGACCGCGACGCGCGCGTTCGAGGTCTACGTCCACCGCCTGCGCGCCTACGCCGGCGCCTACCTCGCCCAGCTCGGCGGCGTCGACGTCATCGTCTTCACCGCCGGTGTCGGCGAGAATGCGCCGGCCGTGCGCGAACAGGCCCTCGCGACCCTCGGATTCGCGGGCGTGCGCATCGATCCGGAGCGGAATGAGGCGCCCGCGCGCGGCATCCGCACCATCTCCGCCGACGACTCCGCAGTGACCGTGCTCGTCGTGCCCACAGACGAGGAACTCGAGATCGCGCGCCAGAGCCTCGAGGTCGCCCGCGGCTGAGACCGAGGCTGTCTCGGGCGTGCCCCCGATCCCCCTAAGCTGGCCACAGGCGCGAAGGTGTGCCCACCCCGTCCGCCCCCGCGAGGAGGTCCCGTGTCTTCCCCCGCCCTGCCCGACCTGACGACCTACGACGCCGTGCTGTTCGACCTCGACGGGGTGCTCACCCCGACCGCCGAGGTGCACATGCACGCGTGGCGCACCATGTTCGAGGAGCTCTTCGCCCAGTGGGGGATCGAGCCGCCGTACACCGAACGCGACTACTTCGACCACCTCGACGGCAAGAAGCGCTACGACGGTGTCGCCGCGCTCCTGCGCAGCCGTGACGTGGAGGTGCCGTGGGGCGACCCGTCCGACCCGACGTCGGCTGACACCGTGTGCGGCATCGGCAACCGCAAGAACGACGTCTTCGCCCGGGTGCTGCGCGCCGAGGGCATCGCCCCCTACCCCGGGTCGGTCCAGCTGCTCGACGCGCTCGCCGCCGTCGACATGCCGGTCAGTGTCGTGTCGAGCTCGAAGAACGCCGAGGAGGTGCTCACTGCGGCAGGGATCCGCGACCGCTTCCCGGTCGTCATGGACGGCGTGATCGCGGAGCGCGACCACCTGGCCTCCAAGCCCGCCCCCGACGTGTTCGTGACGGCGGCGAGAATGATGCAGGTCGACCCCGCGCGCAGCGTCGCCGTCGAAGACGCCATCAGCGGGGTGCAGTCGGCCGCCGCGGGCGGTTTCGGTCTCGTCGTGGGTGTGGACCGAGGTGCGGGTGAGGATGCGCTGCTCGCCGCCGGCGCCGACGTCGTCGTCTCGGACCTCGCCGAGTTCGTGCCGGAGGTATCCGAATGATCGATCGCGATCGTTTCCCGGCCGATCCGTGGCGTCTCATCGAGACCCGTTTCGACATGTCCGACATCGGGGTCACCGAGACGCTGTTCGCCGTCGGCAACGGCTACCTCGGACTGCGCGGCAACCTGCCCGAGGGGCGGCACGCGCACGAGGACGGCACGTTCATCAACGGCTTCCACGAGACCTTCCCGATTCACCACGCCGAACGCGCATACGGATTCGCCGAGGTCGGTCAGACCATCGTCAACGCCCCCGACGCGAAGGTCATGCGCGTCTACGTCGACGACGAGCCCCTCTCGCTCGACCTCGCCGACGTGCGCGAGTACGAGCGGGTGCTCGACATGCGCGAGGGCGTTCTGCGTCAGCGCATCCTCTGGGTCACGCCCTCCGGCAAGGAGGTGCTCATCGAAGACGAGCGGATGGTGTCGTTCGGCGAGAAGCATCTCGCGGCGATGCGCCGCACGGTCACGGTGCTCAACTCCGACGCGCCGGTCACGATCTCGTGCCAGCTGCTGAACCGGCAGGACGGCGAAGACGTCTACGGTGGAACGCCGAACGCCACGAAGAAGTCGGGATGGGATCCGCGCAAGGCCGAGCGCATCCAGGACCGGGTGCTCCAGCCGCAGGAGTACTGGCAGGACCACAACCGCTCGGCGCTGTCGTTCCGCGTGTCCGAATCCGGGATGACGATCGCCGTCGTCGCCGATCACGTCGTCGAGACCGACAACGAGTACGACGCTCGCCGCCTCATCGAGCCCGACATCGCCAAGAACGTCTTCCGTGTGGACGCTCGGGCCGGCGTGCCGACCACCGTGACGAAGTTCGTGAGCTATCACACCTCCCGCGGTGTGCCGGCTCGCGAGCTCGTCGACCGCGGCCGTCGGGTGATCGACCGCGTGCTCGGGCGCGGGTACGGCGAGCTCATCGACGGTCAGCGCGCATGGCTCACCGACTTCTGGGACCGCTCCGACGTGCGCATCGGCGGCCAGGACGACATCCAGCAGGCCGTGCGCTGGTGTCTGTTCCAACTGGCGCAGGCAGCGGCTCGCGCCGACGGGATGGGCGTTCCCGCGAAAGGCATGACCGGCTCCGGCTACAGCGGCCACTACTTCTGGGACACCGAGGTGTACATCATGCCGTTCCTGGCATACACCACCCCGCTGTGGGCGCGGAACGCGCTGCGGATGCGCTACCTCATGCTGCCGGCCGCACGCCGGCGCGCGCGTCAGCTCAACGAGGCCGGCGCGCTGTTCCCGTGGCGCACGATCAACGGCGAGGAGGCGTCGGCCTACTACGCCGCCGGCACCGCGCAGTACCACATCAACGCCGACGTCGCCTTCGCCGTCGCGAAGTACGTGCGCGCGACCGGCGACGAGGACTTCCTCTACCGCGAGGGCGTCGACATCGCCGTCGAGACGGCGCGGCTGTGGACGACACTCGGATTCTGGCGCTCGAGCAACGGCCACGGCGAGGACTCGTTCCACATCCATGGCGTGACCGGGCCCGACGAGTACACGACCGTCGTCAACAACAACCTGTTCACCAACGTCATGGCGCGGTTCAACCTGCGGTTCGCGGCGCGCACGGTCGAGGAGATGGCCGAGAACGACCCCGACGCCTACCGTCTGATGGTCGAGCGGCTGCGGCTCGACCCGGCGGAGGCGGAGATCTGGGATCGCGCGGCCGAGGCCATGCACATCCCCTACAGCGAGGCGCTGGGCATCCACCCGCAGGACGAGGTGTTCCTGGACCGCGAGGTGTGGGACCTCGAGCACACGCCGCGTGAGCAGCGGCCGCTGCTGCTGCACTTCCATCCGCTGGTGATCTACCGCTACCAGGTGCTCAAGCAGGCGGACGTCGTGCTCGCGCTCTTCCTGCAGGGCAATCACTTCTCGCCCGAGGACAAGCTCGCCGACTTCGAGTACTACGACCCGCTGACCACGGGCGACTCCACGCTGTCGGCCGTCGTGCAGTCGATCCTGGCCGTCGAGGTCGGATATCAGGAGCTGGCGCTGGAGTACTTCGTCCAGTCGCTGTTCGTGGATCTCGCCGATCTGCACCACAACGCCGCCGACGGTGTGCACGTCGCGTCGGCGGGCGGGGTGTGGACCGCGCTCGTCTCCGGCTTCGGGGGCATGCGCGACCACTTCGGCGAGCTGTCGTTCGATCCGCGTCTGCCCGCCGACTGGCCGGAGCTCGCCTACACGCTGCACTGGCAGGGCACACGCCTGGACATCACCGTGCGTCATCACGAGATGCGCGTCGACGCGGGGGAGGGGAGCCCCGTGGCGTTCACCGTGCGGGGCGCGTCCTATGTCATCGAGGGCGGGGGCGTGGTCGTCGTGCCGCTGCCGGATCAGGGGCCGCTCATCTCGGGCCGCCCGTCGTTCCAGAGCTTCCTCGACGCGCGTCGCGAGGACGGCACGCTGATCTCTGCCTCCGTTCCGGCCATGACGACGAGCATCCCGGTCATCGGCGACGAGGAGCAGGTGCCCTCGGAGCACGGCGTCGACGCCTGACAGGCAGCCCATCCCTGTCTCGTCCGCTCTCCCCATCCGCCCGCCCGGTCTCCGATGTCGGAGATTCGGCCCGAGGTCGGAGGATCTGGGCCGAATCGTCCGACATCGGCGCGATTCTCCGACGTTCGCGTGGCGGGCTGTGGCGGGCGCCGACACGATGTCGGAGCGACGCCGTAGGCTGTCGGGGTGACCACCGCCCTCTACCGCCGCTACCGCCCCGAGGCGTTCGGGGAGATGATCGGGCAGTCGCAGGTCACCGAGCCGCTGATGACCGCGCTCCGCGGTGATCGCGTCGGTCACGCCTACCTCTTCTCCGGCCCGCGCGGATGCGGCAAGACGACGTCGGCGCGCATCCTCGCCCGGTGCCTGAACTGCACCGAGGGTCCCACCGACACCCCGTGCGGCACGTGTGAGAGCTGTGTCGAGCTCGGCCGCGGGGGAGGGGGTTCCCTCGACGTGGTCGAGATCGACGCAGCCTCCCACAACGGTGTCGACGATGCGCGCGACCTGCGCGAGCGCGCGATCTTCGCGCCGGCGCGCGATCGCTTCAAGATCTTCATCCTCGACGAGGCGCACATGGTGACCCCGCAGGGATTCAATGCGCTGCTGAAGCTCGTCGAGGAGCCCCCTGACCACGTGAAGTTCATCTTCGCGACGACCGAGCCCGAGAAGGTCATCGGCACCATCCGTTCGCGCACGCACCACTACCCGTTCCGGCTGGTGCCGCCGGCAGCGATGCTCTCCTACGTCGAAGAGCTGTGCGCGAGTGAGAACGTCGATGTCGAGCCTGGCGTTCTGCCGCTCGTGGTCCGTGCCGGCGGCGGCTCTCCCCGCGACACGCTGTCGCTGCTCGACCAGCTCATCGCCGGGTCCGATGTGACGGACGAGCGCGTCGCGGTGCGGTACGAGCGCGCTGTCGCCCTCCTCGGCTATACGCACGGCGAGCTCCTCGACGAGGTGATCCACGCGCTCGGCGCCCGCGACGCGGCGGCCGCCTTCGGGGCCGTCGACCGCGTCGTGCAGACCGGTCAGGATCCGCGTCGATTCGTCGACGATCTCCTCGAACGGCTGCGCGACCTCATCATCATCGCCGCGACCGGCGACGGCGCATCGGCCGTGCTGCGCGGCCTGTCGGGCGAAGAGCTGCAGAACTACACGCGCCAGGCCGACGCGTTCGGTGCGGCCCGCCTCTCCCGCACCGCCGACGTCGTCATCGCCGCTCTCGACGAGATGACGGGAGCCACCTCTCCCCGTCTCCAGCTCGAGCTGATGGTGGCGCGGGTTCTCACCGCCGCAGACGCTGCGGCCGGCGCTGTGGTGAACGGCGCTGTTGCGACCGGTGCTGCCGCTCCCGTCGCGATCGCGGAGGGCCCGGTGGTGCCGGCGCCCGCGTCAGCACCCGCCGTCTCCCCCTCGTCCGGCGTCTCGTCGTCGCCGCAGTCGCCGTCGTCGCAGCCGGTTGCGTCGGCGCCATCCGCGCCGCCGGCACCGGAGCGCGAGCCTGCGCCCGAGCCGCCGTCGGGCCCGATCACCACCGAGGTCGTGCGAGCCCATTGGGATGCGGTCCTCGGCCGTCTCGAGTCGATCAGCCGCTCATCGTGGCTCGTCGTGCTCGGCGCCCGCGTCGCCGATCTCACCGATGACGTGCTGACGCTGGCGTTCACGAGCGCTGCCGACATCAGCCGGTTCAAGCAGCGCACCGCGGGTGCCGGACCCAGCGAAGACCTGCGGCAGGCCATCGTCGCCGTGCTCGGCGTGCGGGTGAAGTACCTCGCGAACCTCGACGACGGTGGTTCCGGCCCCGGCGGCGGGTCGGCTCCCGAACCGTCAGCGCCCCCGGACGGCGATTCCGCGCCGCCGCCTCCCGACCCCGCCGACACGGCACCGCCCCGCTCGCGCGGACCCGCGCCGGCCCGGGCAGCGGCGAGCGCGGTGACCGACTGGGCCGTCGCCCCCATCCCGCGCGACGAGCCCCGGCCCACCGACGCGCCCTCCTCGCACGCGCCGTCGCCGGGCGCGCCGCTCGGCCAGCTCGCCGTCGACGACGACCCCGAAGACGCGCGTGCGGCCACGCGGACCGAGGTCCTCGCTCCCGCGAGGGAGGGCGACGTGCTTCCCCGCGAGGACGTGGCGCCGGTCGCCGACGACGATGGCGACGAAGACGAGCTCGACACCGACGTGCGACCCGACGATGCCCCCGCCCCGCCGATCGTCGTTCCGCGTCTGACGCCGTCGGGCCCGGAGACGACCGCGCGAGCGCGCGTCGGCGGTGGGCAGCGCTACGGCGAGGCCGTCGTGCGGCAGGTGCTCGGCGCGACCTTCGTCCGCGAGGAGCCCTACGACGCACCGACGAGGTTCGCCTGATGTACGACGGCATCGTCCAAGACCTGATCGACGAGTTCGGACGCCTCCCCGGCATCGGGCCGAAGTCGGCACAGCGCATCGCGTTCCACATCCTGCAGACGCCGGGTTTCGACGTCTCGCACCTCGCGCAGCTGCTGTCGGAGGTGCGCGACAAGGTGCGCTTCTGCGAGATCTGCGGGAACGTGTCCGAGCAGGAGCGGTGCGGCATCTGTCGCGACCCGCGGCGCACCCTCAGCGTCATCTGCGTCGTCGAGGATGCCAAAGACGTCGCGGCGATCGAGCGCACGCGCGAATTCCGCGGCCTCTACCACGTGCTCGGAGGCGCCATCAGCCCGATCGCGGGCATCGGACCGGATGACCTGCGGATCACGCAGCTCATGCAGCGTCTCGCCGACGGCACCGTGCAGGAGGTGATCATCGCGACCAACCCGAACCTCGAGGGGGAGGCCACCGCGACCTACCTCAGTCGTCTGCTCCAGACCCTGCAGATCTCCGTCACGCGCCTGGCCTCGGGCCTCCCCGTGGGCGGCGACCTGGAGTATGCCGACGAGGTGACGCTCGGGCGCGCGTTCGAAGGTCGGCGCGCCATCGGCTGACCCAGCGGACCGTCGGCGTCCAGCCGCCGTCCGGGTCAGCGGCGAAGGCGCACCCGAGTCCGAGACACCGAGCCGAGCGAGGCGCGCACCGGTTGGCCGACGTAGATGCCGAGCGAGGCGCCGACCGCCAGGCTGATGCCGACCACCGCGGCGCCCACGAGGTTCTCGAAGCCCACGATCATGAGGGCGCCCTCGTCGCCGGCCTCGACGATGCTGAGGAGGCCCCGGAACACCGCGGCACCGGGCACCATCGGAAGGATCGCGGCCGTGGTGATCGCGATCGAGGGCACGTGCAGGCGGAAGGCCACGACGACGCCGACGAAGCTGCCGACGAAGGCGCCGAACCCGCTCGCCGCGGCCGTCTCCAACCCGACGGCGTCGGCGGCCAGGTAGCCCAGCCAGGCGACGAGACTCAGCCCCGTGCTCACGACGATGATGCGTCGCCCGGCGCCGTTGTAGACGGCGACGGCCACGGCCACCAGCGCGGCTCCGAGGAACTGCAGGGGCACAGGTCCCAGGGGAAGCGCCTCGCTCGGTGGTTCCATCGCCTGACCGACCACGCGCGCGACCTCGAGAGCGGCCAAGATGCCCAGCACCACGCCGAGCGTGTGAGTGATGAGTTCGAGGATGCGGCCCATCGCCGTGAGTGCGAAGCCGTCGATGGCGTCTTGGGCGGCCCCGACGACCGTGAGTCCCGCGAGCATGAGCACGATGCCGGAGGCGACGATCACCGACGGGCGGATCTCCTGTGCGCCGGGGAGCGGCGTCATGGCGAGCAACGGGCTGAAGGCTGCCGTCAGGGTGAGGACGAAGGCGCCCGCGATCTGGCTGAAGAAGTACGGCACACGGGCCTTGGCGAGAGCGTACTGCGTCAACGCGGCGAGGATCGCGGCGACGAAGGCCAGCACGATGACGATCCACGGCGCACCGAACATGACCGCCACGCCGACGGCCAGCATGCCCTGGGCGACGACGACGGCCGGCGGGCGGTATCGGAAGGCGGTGCGCCGGATGCGTCGGTAGCGCTCGGCGGCGGTCTGCGGATCCAGCCCCGCCCGGATGTCGGCCACGAGGGCCTGCACGCGCTGCAGCCGCTCGTAGTCGGGTGCCGCCCCGCGGACGACGCGCATCGAGGTGATCGGCCTCGCGGCTCCCGGGCGGTGGTAGGTCGCGGTGATGGAGTTGTAGGTGACGTCGACGTGCACCTGATCCAGCCCGTAGGTGCCGGTGACGCGCACGATGGTCAGCGTCACCTCGCTCGCCGGGGCGCCGGCGACGAGCATCGTCTCGCCCATGCGGATCGCGAGCTCGACGATCTGAGCGGCGAGCGCGTCGTCGATCACCGGGAGCGCTTCGGTGAGGGTGTCGGTGGGGACGTCGCTGTTGACGAGGTCGCGAAGGCTCGGCAGCAGGCGTCGGCGGCGAGGGGGCATGCGGGTGCATCCTCCGGGTGGTGCGAGGTGTGTGGTGCGTCGATGAATCGGCCGCGTCGATGATTCGGCCGCGTTGGCCGACTCGATCCTAGATCTCGGATGCTGTGCGCGAACAGTGTGCGCCGGGCGGCCGACCGGTGCGTCCGTCACATGGCGAAGAGGGCATGGGCCCGTCCGTAAGATGGTGGGTCGGGCGTGCCTTCGTCCGACCCATTCTTCGTGCCCGCGCAACCCGGGAGATCCAACGTGGCGCTGATCGTCCAGAAGTACGGCGGTTCGTCCGTCGCCGACGCGGAGAGCATCAAGCGAGTCGCCAAGCGCATCGTGGATGCCCGTCGTGCCGGTGACGACGTCGTCGTCGCCGTGAGCGCCATGGGTGACACCACCGACGAGCTCATCGACCTCGCCGGGCAGGTGGCGCCCATCCCGGCGCCGCGCGAGATGGACATGCTGCTCTCCAGCGGTGAGCGCATCTCGATGGCGCTGCTGGCGATGGCCATCCACTCGATGGGCTTCGAGGCGCGCTCCTTCACCGGCAGCCAGGCCGGCATGATCACCACGGCCGACCACGGCTCGGCGCGGATCGTCGACGTCACCCCCATCCGCCTGCGCGAGGCGCTCGATGACGGGGCGATCGTGATCGTCGCCGGGTTCCAGGGTTTCAACCGCGACACCCGCGACATCACGACCCTCGGGCGCGGTGGCTCGGACACGACCGCGGTGGCCCTGGCGGCGGCCCTCGACGCCGACATGTGCGAGATCTACAGCGACGTCGACGGGATCTTCACCGCCGACCCTCGCGTGGTGCCCAAGGCCAGGAAGCTGTCCGTCGTCGGCGCCGAGGAGATGCTGGAGCTCGCCGCCAACGGCGCGAAGGTGCTGTACATCCGCGCGGTCGAGTACGCGCGTCGTCACGGCGTGCTCATCCACGCCCGCTCCACGTTCAGCTCGGGCGTGGGAACCTACGTTCTGGGTCCGGGGATGACCGTTCCCGACGGCGAAGAGGGAGAGACCATGGAAGAGCCGATCGTCGCCGGAGTCGCCACCGACCTCGGTCAAGCCAAGATCACCGTCATCGGCGTGCCCGATGTGCCCGGCAAGGCGGCGGAGATCTTCAAGATCGTCGCGAAGTCCGGTGCGAACGTCGACATGATCGTGCAGAACGTCTCCGCCGCATCGACCGGTCGCACCGACATCTCCTTCACCCTTCCCAAGCCCGACGCCGCCACGGCGATCAAGGCCCTCGCCGGAGAGCAGGACGACATCGGCTTCGCGAGCCTGGTGCACGACGATCAGATCGGAAAGCTCTCGGTCGTCGGCGCCGGGATGCGCACGCACTCGGGCGTCTCGGCGACCCTCTTCGAGGCACTGAGCACCGCGGGCATCAACATCGAGATGATCTCGACCTCCGAGATCCGCATCTCGGTCGTGCTGCGCGGGGACGATCTCGCGGATGCGGCACGCGTCGTCCACACCGCCTACGGCCTCGACGGCGACGCCGACGCGACCGTCTACGCCGGCACCGGCCGCTAAACTCGGCCCTTCCACCCGTTCCGGCCGGATGCGTCCGGCCCTCCCGCTCCCCGAGCTCGACCCGAACCGAGGAACCGTCATGACCCGTATCTCCGATTCCGGACTCTCCGTCGCCGTCGTCGGCGCCACCGGCCAGGTGGGAACCGTGATGCGCGAGATCCTCGCCGAGCGGGCGTTCCCCATCCGTGAGCTGCGCCTGTTCGCCACCGCGCGTTCGGCCGGTCAGGCGATCAACTTCGCCGGCCAGAGCATCGTGGTCGAAGACATCGCGACCGCGGACCCCGCCGGTGTCGACATCGCGCTCTTCTCCGCCGGAGCCACCGGAAGTCGTGCGCACGCGCCGCGGTTCGCCGAGGCCGGTGCGCTCGTGATCGACAACTCCAGTGCGTGGCGCATGGACCCCGAGGTGCCGCTGGTCGTCAGCGAGGTCAACCCGCACGCGATCGACGATGCGGTCAAGGGCATCGTGGCGAACCCGAACTGCACCACGATGGCCGCCATGCCGTTGCTGAAGGCCCTGCACGCCGAGGCGGGTCTGGAACGACTGATCGTCAGCACCTACCAGGCCGTTTCCGGATCGGGTCTCGCGGGGGCACAGGAGCTTCTCGGTCAGATCGAAGGCGTTCTCTCGCAGGGGGACACCCTCCGCCTCGTGCACGACGGTTCAGCCGTGGACTTCCCGCAGCCGGAGAAGTACGTCGCGCCGATCGCGTTCGACGTCATCCCGCTCGCCGGATCCGTCGTCGACGACGGCCTGAACGAGACCGACGAGGAGAAGAAGCTCCGCAACGAGAGCCGCAAGATCCTCGAGCTCCCCGACCTCCGCGTCGCGGGAACGTGCGTGCGCGTGCCGGTCTTCACCGGCCACTCGCTGTCGATCAACGCCGAGTTCGCCCGCGACATCACGCCCGAGCGGGCCCGCGAGGTGCTGGCGGATGCTCCCGGGGTGCGTCTGGAAGAGGTTCCGACCCCGCTGCAGGCTGCCGGTCAGGACCCGAGCTTCGTCGGCCGCATCCGGCAGGATCAGTCCGCCCCCGAAGGCCGCGGTCTCGTGCTGTTCATCAGCAACGACAACCTGCGCAAGGGGGCGGCGCTGAACGCCGTGCAGATCGCCGAGGTCGTCGCGGCCCGTCGCGGCGTCACGGCGTGAGTTCGGCGCTTTCCGCCCGCGCGCCTAGAATCGACGGGTGACCGAACCCGCCGACGTCGTGCTGATCGGTGGTGGCATCATGAGTGCCACCCTGGGCACGCTCATCTCCGAACTGCAGCCCGACTGGAAGATCGTCGTCTACGAACGGCTGAGCGATGTCGCCGAGGAGAGTTCGAACGCCTGGAACAACGCCGGCACGGGTCACGCTGCGCTGTGCGAGCTGAACTACATGCCCGAGGCGAAGGACGGCACCGTCGACCCCGCCAAGGCCATCTCGATCAACGAGCAGTTCCAGCAGAGCCGGCAGTTCTGGACATCCCTCGTCGACGCCGGAGTGCTCGACGCCCCCTCGACGTTCATCAATGCGACGCCGCACATGACCTTCGTGCGCGGCGAGAAGGACGTGGCCTACCTCAAGAAGCGCTACGAGGCGCTGAAGGACCAGCCGCTGTTCGCCGGGATCGAGTACAGCGAGGACTCCCGCGTCATCAATCAGTGGGCGCCGCTGCTGATGGACAAGCGTCGCGCCGGTGAGCCGTTCGCGGCCACGCGCGTCCCCGCCGGAACCGACGTCGACTTCGGGGCGCTCACGCGCCAGATGTTCGCCGCGCTCCGCGAGCGGGGTGTCGAGGTGATCACCAACCGCGAAGTGCGCAAGGTCAAGCGTCGCGGCGACGGCTCGTGGCGCATCCATTGGCGGGACACCATCGGCCGCACCCCCGGCACGAGCGATGCGAAGTTCGTCTTCGTCGGCGCGGGCGGCTGGGCGATCAAGCTGCTGCAGTCCTCGCGCATTCCCGAGATCTCCGGCTACGGCGTGTTCCCGATCGGCGGTCAGTGGCTGAAGACGTCGAATCCGGCGATCGTCGCCCGCCACCGGGCGAAGGTGTACTCGCAGGCCTCCGTCGGCGCACCCCCCATGTCCGTCCCGCACCTGGACACCCGCGTCGTGGACGGTGAGACCTCGCTGCTGTTCGGCCCCTTCGCGACCTTCAGCCCGAAGTTCCTCAAGAACGGACGCTGGTTCGATCTGTTCGCGCAGGTGCGTCCCGGCAACATCCTGCCGATGCTCAAGGTCGCGATCGACAACCCCGGCCTCATCAAGTACCTCGTGAGCGAGCTGCTGAAGAATCACGCGCAGAAGGTGGCGAGCCTGCGTGATTTCATGCCCACAGCCAAAGACGAGGACTGGGAGCTGCTCGACGCCGGCCAGCGCGCCCAGGTGATGAAGAAGGACCCCAAGAAGCTCGGCGTGCTGCAGTTCGGCACCGAGGTCGTCACGAGCGCGGACGGGTCGATCGCCGGTCTTCTGGGAGCCTCGCCCGGCGCCTCGACGGCGGTGTCCATCATGCTCGGGCTGCTGAAGACCTGCTTCCCCGACCGCGTGTCGGAGTGGGAGCCGCGGCTGCGAGAGCTCATCCCGAGCTACGGCGAGACGCTCAACCCCCGCCCGGAGGCGGCGGACGCGGTGCTGGACACGACCGCCCGGGTTCTCGCCATCCAGCGATGATCCGCGCAGCGGGCATGTCCGCAGCGACGGGCACGGTCGGACGCCGGTAGGAGGAGGAGTCGTGGCGAAGCTCTACTTCCGCTACGGGGCGATGAACTCCGGCAAGTCCACCGCCCTGCTTCAGGCGGCGTACAACTACGAGGAGCGCGGTCAGCGCGTGCTGCTGGCCAAGCCTGCCATCGACACCAAAGACGCCGATCGCGTCTCGAGCCGTCTCGGCGTCACGCGGCCGGTCGACTTCCTGATCCGTCCCGATGAGGACCTGCGCGCTCTGTTCGCCGAGCATCGCGCGCGCGTTCAGGCGGAGGCGCGGGAGAGTCTGCTCCCCGATGAAGACCCACCGCGGCGCGCCGACGTGGCGTGCCTGCTGCTCGACGAGGCGCAATTCCTCACCCCGGCTCAGGTCGACGATCTGATGCGGATCGTCGTCCTCGACCGCATCCCGGTTCTCGCCTACGGCATCCGCACCGATTTCCGCACCGAGGCGTTCCCCGGCTCGCGACGCCTCATGGAGCTGGCGCACAGTCTCGAGGAGCTGAAGACCATCTGCCGCTGCGGACGGAAGGCGCTTTTCAACGCGCGCCTGGTGGGCGGGAGGTTCGTCTTCGACGGCGACCAGGTCGCGATTGACGAGCTGACGGCGGACCGCGTGACCTACGAGTCGATGTGCGCGGAGTGCTACCTGGGTGAGTCGGGCGGACGGCTGGACGGACGCTGATCGCCCGCCGGGGCGGTGCTGGCTAGTCTGGAGGCATGCGAGTACTCCTTGCCGGCGGGGCCGGCTACATCGGCGCGCACACCGCCGTCTCCCTGCTCGACGCCGGACACGAGGTCGTGCTGCTCGACGACCTGTCGGGCACGAGCGCCGTCGCGGCGCAGCGCGTCGAGCGGATCACCGGCAAGAGCGCCCCGCTCGTGGTCGGGAACGCCGCCGACGACGAGGTCGTCGAGAGCGCGTTCGCCGACCACGGCCCGATCGACGCCATCATCCACTTCGCCGCCTTCAAGGCGGTCGGGGAGTCGACCCAGAAGCCGCTGGAGTACTACGCCAACAACCTCGACACCACCTTCGCGCTGCTGCGCGTCGGCCTCGCACACGGCATCCGCTCCTTCGTCTTCTCGAGCACCGGAACCGTCTACTCCGACCCCGCCGACCTGCCGTTCACCGAGGAGTCGACCACGAGCGTCGACCTCTCGAACGCCTACAGCAAGTCCAAGCGCATGAACGAGGTCGTGCTGGCGGATGTCGCGCGCGTGAACCCCGACGTCAATGTCACGGTGCTGCGGTACTTCAACCCGGTGGGCGCGCACACGAGCGGCCTGATCGGCGAGGACCCCACCGGCATCCCGAACAACCTCATGCCGTACGTCTCGCGTGTCGCCATCGGAGCACTTGAGCGCATCGGCGTCTTCGGCGATGACTACGACACCCCCGACGGAACGGGACTCCGCGACTACATCCACGTCGTCGATCTCGCCGACGGGCACGTCTCCGCGCTCGAGAAGGCCGCACCGGGATACGCGGTGTACAACCTCGGCACGGGTCGGCCCGTGAGCGTGCTCGAGCTGATCTCCTCCTTCGAGAAGGCCGTCGGGCGCAAGCTCCCCACCCAGATCCTGGACCGCCGCCCCGGTGACGTCGCGGCGACCTACTGCGACCCGGCGAAGGCGGAACGCGAGCTCGGGTGGAAGGCGCGATTCGGCATCGACGAGGCGTCGCGCGACTATTGGACCTGGCAGTCGCAGAACCCGCAGGGATACGCGACCGCCGAGTAGTCACCGCGCCGCCTCGGCAGACGGCTTCCGTGGTCTGACCACAGTGTGTACGATGGTCAGACCACGGAAGGAAAACGTTTCATGGCGGAACCGTCGACGCCTGCACCGTCGCGTGCGTGGCAGGTCGTGCTCGAGAAGATCGAGAACGATCTGCTCGAAGGGCGCCTCGGGCCGGGGGACCGGCTCCCCGCCGAGCGGGAGCTCGCCGGGAGCCTCGGCGTCGGCCGCTCGAGCGTGCGCGAGGCGCTTCGCGTGCTCGAGGTCATGGGACTCATCCGCACCGGCACCGGATCGGGCCCGGCATCGGGCGCGATCATCGTCGCCGCCCCGACGGGCGGCATGCAGGCCCTCCTGAGACTGCAGGTCGCCGCACAGGGCTTCCCCCTCCACGACGTCGTGCGCACGCGGCTCGCGCTCGAGGAAGCCGTCGTCGACACGCTCGCGCGGGACCCGGATCGGAGCATCCGGGAGTCCCGCCGCGTGATGGCGGCGATGGCGGCGACCGATCTGACGCCGGGGGAGTTCCTCGCGCTCGACGCGCAGCTGCACCTGAGCCTGGCCGAGGCATCGGGCAACGTCGTGATCTCCGCGATGATGGCCGGGCTCCGCACATCCATCGAGTCCTACGTTCGCCGGGGCGCCGACAACATCGACGACTGGGATGCGACGGCGGCGCGCCTGCGCGACGAGCACGCCGAGATCCTCGCGGCCGTCGACGACGGCGACCCCGCTCGCGCCCGCCGTCTCGTCAACGAGCACATCTCCGGCTACTACGCCCACGCGGGGCTGTCCCGCTGATCGTCCATCGCAGAAGGAAAAGGAAACCATGGTCCAGCGTCAGCTGCCCAAGCCCGCCGAGCTCCTCGAACTCATGCAGTTCAAGAAGCCCGAGCTGAATCCCACCCGGCGTCGTCTCGAGGGTGCCCTCACGATCTACGACCTGCAGCGCATCGCCAAGAGGCGCACGCCGAAGGCCGCTTACGACTACACCGACGGTGCCGCCGAGGGGGAGCTGTCGCTGGCGCGAGCGCGTCAGGCGTTCGAGGACATCGAGTTCCATCCTGACGTGCTGCGCCCCGCCGAGCACGTCGACACCTCGACCGAGGTGCTCGGGGGACCGAGCGCGCTGCCGTTCGGCATCGCGCCGACCGGCTTCACGCGTCTCATGCAGACGGAGGGCGAGACGGCCGGGGCGGGTGCTGCCGGAGCCGCCGGCATCCCGTTCACGCTGTCGACGCTCGGCACGACCTCGATCGAAGACGTCAAGGCCGCCAACCCCACCGGGCGCAACTGGTTCCAGCTCTACGTCATGCGCGACCGCGACATCTCGTACGGCCTCGTGCGCCGAGCCGCCGAAGCAGGCTTCGACACGCTCATGTTCACGGTCGACACGCCCATCGCCGGCGCGCGACTGCGAGACAAGCGCAACGGATTCTCGATCCCCCCGCAGCTGACGGTCGGCACCATCCTCAACGCCATCCCGCGCCCATGGTGGTGGATCGACTTCCTCACCACCCCCAAGCTGGAGTTCGCGTCGCTGTCGACGACAGGGGGAACGGTCGGCGAACTGCTCAACGCCGCGATGGATCCGACGATCAGCTACGAGGATCTCGAGATCATCCGGCAGATGTGGCCGGGGAAGATCGTCATCAAGGGTGTGCAGAACGTCGCCGACTCCAAGAAGCTCATCGACCTCGGGGTCGACGGCATCGTGCTCTCCAACCACGGTGGCCGTCAGCTGGACCGCGCACCCGTACCGTTCCACCTGCTCCCGCAGGTGGTGCGCGAGGTCGGCAAGGACGCCACGATCATGGTCGACACGGGCATCATGAACGGCGCGGACATCGTCGCATCGATCGCGCTGGGGGCGAAGTTCACCCTCATCGGCCGCGCGTACCTCTACGGCCTGATGGCCGGCGGGCGCGCCGGCGTCGACAAGACGATCGACATCCTGCGCACCGAACTCACGCGCACCATGGCCCTCCTCGGCGTCTCGTCGCTGGAGGAACTCGAGCCGCGTCATGTCACGCAGCTGCAGCGCATGACCCCGATCGCCGCTCCGGGAGCCCGGACCGCACCCCGCACGCGGTCGACGGCGTCGAAGGCCGGCGCGAAGGCTTGACCCCGCCCGCCCGTTCGCAACTCCTCAAGACCGTGCCCGTGGCGGCCCCGTTGGGCGAGTTCGGCGCTCCGCGGCGCGGTTCTTGCGGAGTTGCGAACACGCGCGGCGGCCCTTGGCGGGCCCGGTGGGCCGTCTGTCAGCGCGAGGGAAGGGTGGGGATGAGAGCGTCGAGCACCTCGGCGGTCTCCTCCCACCCGTCCACGGCCTGGCAGGCCACGCCCATGGCGAGCACCGGGTAGTCGTTCCCGTCGGGGTCGAGGCGGTCGCCGATGAAGAGCATGTCGTCCAGGCTGATGCCCGTCTGCTCCGAGAGCCGGCGCATTCCGTACGCCTTGTCGATCCCGCGGTGGGTGATGTCCACCGAGGTCGAGCCGCCCGAGCGCACCTCGAGGTCGGGGATGCGGTCGGCGACGGCCTGACGCAGCGCGTTCTTCTTTTCGCCGGTGGGATCCCAGGCCTTTTTGGCTTCGAGCGGCGCCGTCTGCCCGAGCGCGGAGAAGGTGATCTGCGAGCCGCGGTCTTCGAGGATGGGCCCCCAGGTCTCGCTCTCCCAGAGACCGAGGCGGCGAGCCTCTTCTTCGACGGCGGCGAGGGCGCGGGTCTTCTCGTCGGCGGTCAGGCTGTGTGCGTAGACGGTCTGCACGTCGCCGTCGCGGAGGCGGTAGTACTGGGTGCCGCAGGTGGGCAGCAGGTGCAGGTGCTCGAGCGTCTGCGGGTCGGCCTCCGGCAGGCGTTCGACGACCTGACGGCGGAACTGCGTGAGCTGTCCGCCGGAGATCACGGCGACCTCGACGCGTTCGGCGAGCGCGATCAGCAGGTCGCCGATGCGCGGGTCGATGGCGCTCTTCGAGGGGGCGAGGGTGTCGTCGAGGTCGAAGGCGACCAGTCGGATGCTGTCGGGCACGATTCTCCACATCGTCGATGTTCACCGCACTCGAGGCATGCCGCGCACGCCCCTACAGGAAAGGCCCCACCCGAAGGTGGAGCCTCTCTGCGGTCGGGGTGACAGGATTTGAACCTGCGGCCTCTTCGTCCCGAACGAAGCGCGCTACCAAGCTGCGCCACACCCCGGTGGCAACCCGACGAGTCTACCCTGCTTCGTGCCGTGCTCCCAATCGGGACGGCACTCGTGGCGCGGGCTCAGGAGCGTCGCGCGCGCAGGCCGAGGGCGGCGAGACCGAGGGAGACGAGGCCGATCCCCGCTGCGGCCCACACCTGAACCGGCGCACCCGCGACGGCCGCATCGGCACCGGTCGCGGCGAGGTCGTCGACGATGGTCGCCTCGCCCTCTTCGCCGCATTCGCCGCGGTGCAGCACGATCGGTTCCCCGTCCGACGACGTGGGCCGGTACTGCAGCTGTGCGACCCACTGCACCGTGCCGGATGTCTCCGACACGACCGATGGCGACGTGTACTCGCCGCTGCCCGAGACCGGTACGGGGCTGGTCTCGGTGAGCAGGTCGGTGCAGTCCGGCTCGTCGCCGGTGGCGTGCCGGTAGGCGAAGAAGACCAGCTCGGCGTCGGCCGCCACGTCGAGGCCGGTGACGGTGGCGACGTCGGTGAACTCCTCACCGGTCGCCGCGCGCGGTGTCGCGCGGGTGGTGACAGCGGGCCGTTCGACCACGGTGGTCTCCTCTTCGATTCCACACGCCCCCGTCGAGAGCACGCGTTCTTCGCCTCCTTCCGGCTGCCACCGCAGCTCCTCGACCCAGTAGTACGTCCCCGACGCGTCCGTCGGGACCGCGGGCGAGGTGTGGTCGCCTTCGGCGGTGACGGCGACGGGCTCGGTGACGGCGAGGAGGGCGTCGTCGGTGCATGCGTTCGCCGGCTCCACGCCCTCGCGGGCGAGGTAGAGGCGGAAGACGAGGGAGGTTGCGCCCGTGGTGGGAACGGGGCCCGACACCGTCGCGGTGTCGACGATCGCGGCGCCGAAGCCGGCGGTGGGCTGCGCGCGGGTGACGACGGTCGGCGGGACAGCCGCCCCGGTCTCCTCGGGGATGCCGCAGCGTCCGAGGTGAACGAGCGCACCCTCGGCATCGACGGTCGTCTCCTGCCAGTAGTACGTGCCGAAGTCGGGAACGATCGGTGCCGTGAAGGTGGTCGTGCCCGGCTCGAGGACGTGCTCGGCATCCGATGCCCAGACGAGGTTTTCTTCAGTGCAGGCGTCCTCGGCGGCGACGCCGTCGACGGCGCGGAAGACCGCGGTGCTCACCGAGAGCCCGTCACGGGGGACCGGCGCCGCGACGATCACATCGTCGCTCATGGTCTCGCCCACCGTGAGGTCGGACTCCGCCAGAGAGGACACCGCCGGCACCATCACGGTCTGACTGCGCACCCCGTACTCCTCCTGCCACACGTAGCCCTCCGCCAGACGTTCGCGCACGGGGGCGGATTGGTCCTCCGCCCGGATGCGCCAGACGGCGGTGTAGAAGCCCGGCGCCGTGAGGGGCTCGGACCCCTCGACGCGATAGGTGATCGTCGGTCCGCCGGAGGGGTCCGTCGTCAGAGCGAGGGCGGCGACCGGATCGCCGGGAGCGGGATCGCCCGGGTTCGGCTCGACATCGCTGCGGTACAGGTCCGCCGACGCGCTCACCGGCAGGTAGGCGCCGTCCTCGTCCCGCGGCCAGATACCCGCCCCGACCGAGAACGACACCTCGTCGACGAAGACGCCGTCTGCGACGTAGCGCTCGGCGACCTGTGTGGTGATCGTCGGTGCGAACTCGATGTCCCGCGGATGCTCGTCCGCTCCTTCGACCTCGATCGGGGACGCACCCGCGGGCCCGGCCGTGTCCTGGCCGCCCGGGGTCGTGAAGTATCGCACCGCGGCCAGCGGGGCCGCCGGGAAGGCGCCGACACCGCTCACGGTGACGCTTCCCCCCTCGGCCGACGGGACGACGCGGATCTCATACGTCTCGCCCGCGCGGGCCTTCTCGAGTGTCGTCCCGCCGGACGTGAACTCGGCGCCGGTCAGATCGATACGGCCGGTCCCACCGGCACCGTCCACCTGTGCGGTGACCGTGCCGAGGAGCACGTCATCGGGGTCGGTGGTGAACACGAGGCGGCCGGATCCCTTGGCGGCACCCGCCGAGAGCGCGGTGGCCTCGGCGTAGTACGAGGTCGCGAGTTCCTGCACGCGCTTGTTGTGCTCCGGCGCGAGGGCCGAGAAGGTCCAGTTCACTGCGCCGGCGAGACTGTCGCCGCGGTAGCCGAACGCGTGGAGCGTCTCGTCCCAGTCCGCGATGGCCTTCACCGCCCATCCGACACTCGCCGCCTGCACCGGATCGTCGGTCTGACCGTAGGTGGTCACGAGGTGGTTGATGGCGGTGAGCTGCTTCGCGCTGAGCCCGGCGGCGTCGCTGCGCACCCCGTGATCGGTCGTGGGACCGGTGGGGGCGGCGAGGCCGGGCCGGATGCAGTAGGTGTCGACGTCGCCCACGCGCATGGAGCCGTGCCAGCCGTACTGCGACGTGGGCGCCCACGTGCCGAAGCCGGCCCCCGCTTCGGCCGCTTGCGATGTGGAGGGCGCCAGCCACGACGCGATGACGAAGCCGCCGGAGACGACGGCGATCAGGATCCCGACAAGGAGGAGGGCGCGCTTCATGCTCCGATCGTGCGGGTGCGCCCGTGCCGGAGCGGCGGCGTTCTCCACGCTTGTGGACGGGCCACCGCCGATGGCGTGCTGTGGAGGGGAAGTGGGTCAGGCGCGTGCGGTAAGGGTAACCAGCGATGCCTCGGGGCGGCATCCGAACCGCACCGGCGCGAAGATCGAGTGGCCGATGCCCGCGCTGACGTTGAGGGGCACGTCGCGGCCGGCGCGTGCCCAGCTGCTGAGGCCGCGTGCCTGATCGAGCGGGATGTCGCAGTTGGCCACGAGCGCCGACGCCGAGCCGGGGATGCGCACCTGGCCGCCGTGCGTGTGACCGGCCCACAGGGTGCCTGCGCCGAGATCGACGAACGCGTCCAGCACGTGTCGGTACGGGGCGTGCGTGACGCCGAGGGTGAGGGCCGCCTCCGACCGGTCGCCGAGGGTCTCGAGCGCCCCCGGCAGCGCATCCAGCCGCTCCCAGCCGCGGTGGGCGTCGCTGACGCCGAAGGCGTCGAGGCGCAGACCGCCGACGGCGAGGCTGCCGGCGGCGTTGTTGAGGTCCATCCACCCGAGCTCGTCGCGCAGGTAGGAGTCGAGGGCGTCGGTGTCCAGCGCCACCTCGCGGTGCTTCGTGCGGCTGGGGCCGAGGAAGTACCGGAACGGGTTGCGCGGCGAGGGTGCGCTGACGTCGTTCGATCCGTGCACGAACACACCCGGGATGCCGCGCAGCGAATCGAAGGCGCGACGGATGCCGACAAGGCCCTCGGCGTGGCCGAGGTTGTCGCCCGTGTTGACGACGAGATCGGGCTCCAGGTCGGCGAGGGTCGCCATCCACTGCTGCTTGCGATGCTGCCACGGCGCCATGTGGGCGTCGGAGACGTGCAGTACTTTCAGTGCGCGGCTTCCGGCGGGGAGTACGGCGAGCGTGTGGCGGCGGACGGTGAACAGGTACCGCTCGATGCCGACGCCCCAGACCGCGGCTCCCGCGCCGACCGCCCCCACTGCCGCGAGGGCGGTGAGGGCGGTCTGGCCGGCGCGTCGCGCCACTAGCAGGACTCGGCGCGGTAGTTCACCGAAATGGTGTCGCTGCGGTTGACGAGCTCGCCGGCTCCGGGGCTGGTGCCGGTCACCTGGGTGGTGCCGTTTCCGTCGCCATTCCCGTTGCCCCCGCCGTTGTCATCGTCATCGTCGTCACCGTTTCCGGTCGCCTCGCAGCTGCCCGGCTGGACGCTGCCGAAGCCCGCGGAACGCAGCGAGCTGACCGCATCCTGCAGCGACTGACCCGACACGTCCGGAACCGTCACGCCCTGACCGTTGGACGGGCGGATCGTGACGTTCGTGCCACCGGCCACGCGGCCCGCGCCGGGGCTCTGCTCGGCGATGGTGCCTGCGGCTTCGCTCGAGTCGACCTCGTCACCGACGGTCACGCTGAATCCAGCCTGTTGGAGGGTCGCCGTCGCCTGATCGACCGACATGCCCACGACGTTCGGCAGATCGGTGTAGACCGTGCGCAGCAGGTTCTGGTCGGGAGCGGGGAACTCGCCACCGCCGTACTTCGCGTTCGCCGCCGCCTGCACGCCCTTGCCCAGGGCGTAGCGGTAGTACGCGACGCCGTAGTCGAAGACGTCTTGGAATCCCTCGATGTTGCCGACCCATGCGGCGGTCGCGACCTTCGTGCTCGACTCGACGAGCCACGTCTGCGAGGTTTCGTGCGTTCCGGTCTTGCCGATCACGGGAATGCCGTCGTACGGGTTTCCCTGCGCGCCCGTGCCGCCGTTCATCACGCCCTGAAGAGCGTAGGCAGCGGTCGCTGCAACCGATTCGTCCAGCACCCGCTCGCACGACCGCTCCGGGACGGGGAGCTCATTGCCATCGGAATCGGTCACCCGATCGATTGCCTGCGGCTCGCAATAGACACCACCGTTGGCGACCGTCGCATATGCGCCGGCGACCGAGATCGGCGACACGTTGAGATCACCGAGGACGGAGAAGGCGCCCATCTTGTCGGACTCGGCCGGCTGGCCCGTCTTCGCGTTGACGACGCCCATCTTCGTCGCGTCCGCCTGAATGTCGCACAGGTCGAGTTGCTCGGCCATGGCGAGGAAGCCGGAGTTGAGGGACGCGGCGGTGAACTGCATGGGAGTTCCTACGCGGCCTGGATCCCGTGCGAAGTTGTTGATCGCCTCCGCGCCGTTGTCGATCCACCACCCGCCTTCGACACAACTGTTCTGTAGACGAGTGACCTTGTGCACCCGCCCGTTGAGAACTTCGTTGAGAGAGTTCCCGTTCTCGAGCCAATCGATCAGGGTGAACAGCTTGTACGTAGAACCCGCAGAGAATCCGTTGGACGAGCCAAAGGTCGAGTCACCGGCGTAGACGAGTGACGTCTTCGTCGGGTCGCCGACGTCGTCGGCCCGCTCGCTGAACGTCTTGTTCTGCGCGATCGAGAGGATGCGGCCGGTCTCGGCCTCGATGCTCACGGTGGTCGATCCGAGCTGCATGCCGTCGATCGACTGCGGCACGGTCTCGTTCATGGTCTGCTCGGCGGCGAGCTGCAGGTCGATGTCGAGCGTGGTGTAGATGTTCAGGCCACCGCGGCGCAGGGCGGCGTCGCGCTCATCCTGCGTCTCGCCGAAGGCGGGATCCTTGGCGATGACGTCCTGCACGTACTTGCAGAAGAACGCCGACCCGCCGGCCTCGGCACAGCCGGAGGACGGCACGGTGATGTTCGGCTCGATGGGCGACTTGGCCGCCTCGACGTACTGCTCCTGCGTGATCTTGCCGTCGTCGAGCATGCGGCTGAGCACGTAGAGCTGACGTCCCTTGGTGAGGGTGTAGCCGTCGGCGGCTGCGAGGTACTCCTCTTCGGTGATCGTGCCGTCGGCCAGGAGCGTGTCGAGGGCGGTGATCGTGCCGTCGCCCTCGTTGACCTCGCCGTCGGGCGCGGTGTTCAGTGGCGCGCCCTCGCTGTTGGTGGTCGAGCCGCCGGGCTGGTCGATGCGGTACGTGTTCGGGTTCTGAACGATGCCCGCGAGCGTCGCGGCCTGGGCGACGCTGAGATCGGACGAACTGACATTGAAGTAGTACCGCGCGGCGGCCTCGATGCCGTAGTTGGTGCCGCCGAAGTTGGCGATGTTCAGGTAACCGAGCAGGATGTCGTTCTTCGAGTACTTCTGCTCCAGCGCGATGGCGTAGCGCATCTCCTGCAGCTTGCGCTGGTAGCCCTCGACGCCGGCTGCGGTGGTCGCCTCGGTCCAGCAGGCGAGCTTGGCGGCGGCCTCTTCTTCGGCCGTCTCGCCCTCGGCGTTGCTCTCGCACTGCTGGATGAGGATGTTCTTGACGTACTGCTGGCTGATCGAGGAGCCACCCTGCGTCTCGCCGCCCTGCGCATTGCTGAGGAGAGCGCGCGTGGTGCCGATGAGGTCGACGCCGCCGTGCTGGTAGTAGCGCGGGTCTTCGCTGGAGAGGATCGCGTCGTACATGACCGGGGCGACCTCGTCGTACGTCACCGGCTCGCGGTTCTGGTCGTAGAACTGCGTCAACTCGACGTAGTCCCCGTCGGAGTTCTTGTAGTAGATGGTGGAGGGAAGCATGAGCTTCTCGATCTCCAGCACGCTCGGCAGCTTGTCGAACATCGTGATGGCGCTCGACGCCGCGGCACCGGTCACGGCGATGGCGGGCGTGACCGTGGCGGTGATGAGAACACCGGCGACCGCGCTCAGGCCGACGAGTCCCAGGATCCCCCCGAGCGCACCGCTAGCCGTCCGATTCTTCTGAGGCATAGGCTTGATCGTAGGGGAGGTAGCTGGGGAACCCCTTGACGACCGGCGCCGATCCGCCAAACGCACCGAACCCCCGAGGAGCCTCGATGACGACGTGGGAGTACATGACCACGCCCTTGCTGATTCACAACACCGCCGCCATCTTGAACAACTGGGGCAAGCAGGGCTGGGAGCTCGTGCAGGTCGTTCCCGGTCCCGAGGGCGGCCTGGTCGGCTACTTCAAGCGTCCTTCCGGCGGCGACGGCGCAGCGAACACGGCGGGGCTGGATGCGGCCGCGCAGGCCGCGCGCCAGTTCGACGGAGGTGCGGCGTGAGCGTCTCGGAACGTCTCGCGGACCTGGGGATCGAGCTGCCGCAGGTGGTGCCGCCCGTCGCCGCATACGTGCCGGCGAAGGTGCACGGCGACCTCGTCTACACCGCGGGCCAGCTCCCCATCGTCGGAGGTGCACTGCCCGCCACCGGCAAGGTCGGTGACGGCGAGGGTCTCGTCGCCGCCGCCGATGCCCAGGGCTACGCACGCCAGTGCGCGCTGAACGCCGTCGCGGCAGCAGCGGCTGCGGCCGGAGGCGTCGACCGGCTGAGCGGCGTGCTCAAGGTCGTCGGCTTCGTCTCGTCCGTTCCCGATTTCACCGGCCAGCCCGGCGTCATCAATGGTGCGAGCGACGTGCTCGGGGAGATCTTCGGCGAGTCCGGCCGGCACGCACGGTCGGCCGTCGGCGTGCCGGTTCTGCCCCTGGACAGCCCGGTAGAGGTCGAGGTCGTCTTCACCCTCGCCTGAGGCCCGCAGTTTCGTCTCGTCGCTGCGCTCCTCGCTCAACGACCAGGGCGGTCCCGGCTGCCTTTTCCGGTCGTTGAGCGAGCGGAGCGAGACGAAACGCGGCCGCCCGTCACTCCCGGCCGATGGCGTCACGCACGAGGCGGCGCAGCTGCGGCACCTTCTCCTCGACGAACCACGGGTTCCGCGTGCGCCAGCCGCGCGCGAGGGGCGATGGATGCACGATGGGGTACATCGGCAGGAACGTCTCGGCTGCGCGCACGTTGGCGGTCACATCCGATGACCCGAGATAGCGGCGCTGCGCGTAGCCGCCGATGACGATGCGCAGGCGCACGTCGGCGAACCGCTCGAGGAACATCGGGTGCCAGCGGTCGGCGAAGTCTCGGCGCGGCGGCTTGTCGCCGCTGGTCCCCTTGCCCGGGAAGTAGGCGTCCATCGGCAGCACCGCGACGAGGTCGGGGTTCCAGAACTCCTCGTCGGTCACTCCCATCCAGCTGCGCAGGAGGCGTCCGCTGGGGTCGTCGAAGGCGATGCCGGACGCCTGGGCGAGTCGCCCCGGCGCCTGGCTGAGGATGAGCACGCGCGCCCGCTCGGTGCCGACGATCAGCGGGTCCCATCCGCGCTCGCGCGCCCAGGCGTTGGAGGGATGCTCCGCGACGCGGGCGCGCAACGCGTCGAGAGAGCTCATCGGCCCAGTCTGCCGGGCGGAGCGCGCGGGTGTCGCTATGACGTGATCTTCGCCTGGATCGTGGACATCACCATCGTGTCGGCGAGGGTCGTGGTGTCGCCGACCTCGCGTCCTTCGGCGACGTCGCGCAGTAGCCGCCTCATGATCTTGCCCGACCGGGTCTTCGGAAGCTCGGCCACGATGTAGATGTCGCGCGGACGGGCGATCGGACCGATCTGCTCGCCGACCCAGCGGCGCAGCGTCTCGGCGAGACCCTCGGCCGAGTGGGCGTCGAGGAAGCTCTGCTTGAGGATGACGAACGCCACCACCGCCTGCCCGGTGGTCTCATCCGACGCCCCGACGACGGCGGCTTCGGCGGTCGCTTCGTGCGCGACGAGAGCCGACTCGATCTCCGCGGTCGACAGCCGATGCCCGGAGACGTTCATGACGTCGTCGACACGGCCGAGCAGCCAGACGTCGCCGTCGTCGTCGAGCCGCGCGCCGTCGCCGGCGAAGTAGAACCCGCGATCGGCGAACTTCGACCAGTACGTCTCGACGAACCTGTCGGGATCGCCCCAGATGCCGCGCAGCATGCTCGGCCACGGCTCGGTGACCACGAGCAGGCCGCCGTTGCCGTTCCCCACGTGCTCACCGCTCTCGTCGACGACGTCGACCGCGATCCCCGGGAGGGGCACCTGCGCCGATCCCGGTTTGGCCTCGGTGACCCCGGGAAGGGCCGAGATCATGATCGCGCCCGTCTCGGTCTGCCACCAGGTGTCCACGATCGGTGCGCGGCCCGACCCGATGATCTCGCGGTACCACATCCACGCCTCGGGGTTGATGGGTTCACCGACCGACCCGAGCAGACGCAGACTCGACAGGTCGAACGACTGCGGCACGGTGCGGCCGATCTTCATGAACGAGCGGATGGCGGTCGGTGCGGTGTAGAGCACCGTGACGCTGTACTTCTCGACGAGCTCCCACCAGCGCCCCGGATGCGGCGTGTCCGGCGTGCCCTCGTACAGCACCTGGGTGGCGCCGTTGGCGAGCGGGCCGTAGGTGACGTACGAGTGACCGGTGATCCATCCGATGTCGGCGGTGCACCAGTAGACGTCGGTGTCGGGATGGATGTCGTGCACGACCCGGTTGGTGAAGGCCGCCTGGGTGAGGTAGCCCCCCGATGTGTGCAGGATCCCCTTGGGCTTCCCGGTGGTGCCGGAGGTGTAGAGGATGAACAGCGGCGTCTCGGCGGGGAAGGCCTCCGCTTCATGGTCGGCCGAGGCCGCGGGGACGACGTCGTGCCACCAGAGGTCGCGCTCGGCGTTCCATTCGACGTCGTTGCCGCCGCGGCGCACCACCAGCACGTGCTCGACCGTCTCTTGCGGACCGCTGCCGTTGCGGTCGGCGAGGGCGGCGTCGACCGCAGGTTTCAAGGCCGACACCTTTCCCTTGCGATACCCGCCGTCGGCGGTGATCACGAGCTTCGCGCCGGCATCGTCGATGCGTGCGCGCAGACTGTCGGCGGAGAAGCCGCCGAAGACGACCGAGTGGATGGCGCCGACGCGCGCGACGGCGAGCATCGCGGCGATCGCCTCGGGGATCATCGGCAGATAGATCGCGACGCGGTCTCCCCGGCCGACGCCGAGATCGGTGAGCACGTTCGCGACGCGCTTGACCTCGTCGGTGAGCTCCGCGTAGGTCACGCGTCGTTCATCGCCGGGCTCGCCCTCCCAGAGCAGGGCGACCCGGTCGCCGTGGCCGGCTTCGACGTGGCGGTCGAGGCAGTTGTAGGCGACGTTGAGCTCACCGTCGGCGAACCACTCCGCGAACGGCGGATTCGACCAGTCGAGGGTCGTGGTGAACGGCGTGTGCCAGTGGAGCAGGTCGCGGGCCTGCTCGGCCCAGAACGCCGGCCGGTCGGCCTCCGCCCTCGCGTAGAGCTCGGCGTCGCCGACGGCTGCGGCGGCGAACGCGGGGGAGGGGGAGAATCGCCGATCCTCGCTCAGCAGGTGGTCGATCTGACTGCTCATCGGGGCTCCTTCGCATCGGTGCGGGCGGCGCATGCGGCCGTCCGAGTCGCAGCAAATCTAGCCAGCGGGGGCGCGTCGGACCACCCCCGAGAGGAGGTATCGAGAACGCGCGCAGGAGATATCGAGAACATCACCGATATATCGGAAGGAAAGCGCTCAGAAGGCACTTTCCGCCCCGCCGGGCCACGTACACTCGTCTCGGCCGAACATCGATTCTGGCATCGCGACCCCCGACACCCCCCAACTCCGGGCGGTCGCACACGGCGGCATCCCATTCCCCCCATGGGATGCCGCCTTCTCTCTTTCCGGGACTCCTCCTCCACATCCCGCTACCCGCGCTCGGGCATCCACCGCAGCGTCGCCGGAGCCGTTCCGCTGCTCAGGGTCTCTCTACCGTCGGGGCATGGCCGCTCCTTTCGTCGTCGCTCGTCGAGGCGAGCCGCGCCCTGTTTCGGTGGAGACTCCGGGTGCCTCTGTCGCCGTCGCGGCGACGCCTCCGGTCGTGCGCGCCGAGGCGACCTCGCCCGAGGTGATGCGCCCGTTCGACCGTGTGCTCGAGGACCCGAGTGTGACCGACCTCTTCGTCAGTGCCGCGCGCGGCCTGCACGTCGACCGTGGCGGCGGCGCGCGCCCCGAACCGGGCTGGCGCCTGACCGAGGAAGAGGTGCGCAATCTCGCGATCGCGCTGATCGGAGCGGGGGACCGGCACATCGATGACGCCCACCCGTGCATCGACGTGCGGCTCGCCGAGGGCATCCGGGTTCATGCGGTGCTTCCGCCCATCGCCCTCGCCGGAACCGAGATCTCGATCCGGATCCCGCGCGTGGCTCGTCCGGGGCTCGACGAGCTCGAGCGCTCGGGCATGTTCGACGCGCCCGTTCGCGCCTGGCTGGAGAAGATCGTGGGCGAGCGCCGGAACATCCTCGTCACCGGGGCTGCGGGTGCGGGCAAGACGACGCTGCTCGCCGCGCTGCTGTCGGCGGCCGCGCACACGGAGCGCATCGTCACGGTCGAGGACGTTGCCGAGCTGAGAGTGGGGCATCCGCATCACGTGCGCCTGGAGGCGCGGCAGGCGAATCTCGAGGGTGCCGGGGCGATCGACCTTGCGCGGCTCGTGCGCGAGGCGCTGCGCATGCGCCCGGATCGTCTCGCGGTCGGCGAGGTGCGCGGTGCGGAACTGCGGGATCTGCTGGGGGCGCTGAACACCGGCCACGACGGCGGCGCGGGCACGGTGCACGCGAACGGCATCGCCGAGGTCGCCGCCCGACTCGAGGCCCTCGGCGCGCTCGCCGGCTGGGACGATCGCACTCTCGCTCGACAGACCGTCAGCGCGGTCCATCTCGTGATCCACGTCGCCCGATCCGGCGACGGCGCCCGGCGCATCGCGGCCGTCGGCCGGCCGACCCTCGAGGAGTCGGGTCGTCTTCGCGTGGAGGAACTGACGTGGCCGCCCGCCTGATGCGCCGTCGCGTCCAGCCCGACCGGGCCGATCCGGCGGGGACGGTGCTGCGGCTCGCGGTCATGCTGCAGGCCGGTGTGGGTCCCGCCCGCTCGTGGGAGATGCTCGCGGCCGCCGGCGACATCGCGGCGGTCCGCGTCATGGCCGCCGTCTCCGACGGAGGCGATCTGGCCACGGCGATCGCCTCGTCGGCGGCCGGACCGCCGCATCGGCGCCGAGACCCCGGGGCGTCGGAGCGCGCGGCGGCATGGGGTGATGTGGCGGCCGCGTGGCGCGTCGCGACGACGGTCGGAGCACCGCTGGCCGCGAGCCTGCGCGGATTGTCCGTCGCCCTCCGCGACGCCGAGGAGGCGGCCGACGACGTGCGCGTCGCCCTGGCGGAGCCTCGCGCGACGGCGAGGCTGATGGGATGGCTTCCCGCGGTCGGCGTCGTGCTGGCCGCGGCCTTCGGATTCGACACGTTCGCCGCCCTCACCCGCTCGCCCCTGGGCGCCGTGTGTCTCGTGGGCGGTCTGCTGCTCACCCTGGCGGCGCACCGGTGGAACGCGGTCCTCGTGCGTAAGGCCGGCGGCGCATCCCACATCCCCGGCATGGGGGCGGAGCTGTTCGCCATCGCCTTGAGCGGAGGGGTGTCGATCGCACGCGCGCAGGCACTCGTCGCCTCGGCCTCGGCACTCACGGAAAGCGCCGAGGAGCGCGACGTCGCCGAGCCGGCACTCGAACTCTCCCGTCGGGCGGGCGTACCCGCGGTCGAGATGCTGCGCGCATCGGCGGCTCTCGCGCGACATCGCGCCCGCGTCGACGGACGCCTGCGCGCCGCCCACCTCGCCTCGCGCCTTCTCGTACCGCTCGGGGTGTGCACGCTGCCGGCGTTCCTGCTGCTCGGTGTCGCCCCGATGATGCTCGGCGTGCTCGGGGCCGTGCCGCTCGATCTCCCATCCGCCCCGCCCTGACCCGACAAGCGTGCCCCGAAGAAACCACCGCAAGAGATGGAGTATCCGATGTCCTTTCCGACCCTCACCACTGCCCGAGCCCGACGTCTGTTCGCTGACGACAGCGGGGCTGCGACCGCCGAGTACGCGATCGCCACCATGGCAGCCGTCGCCTTCGCGGGACTCCTGGTGGTCATCATGAGATCCGACGAGGTGCGCGGCATCCTCACCGACCTGGTCCGCCGCGCCCTCACGGTCGAATGAGGCGCGGCGTTCTCGGCGGCGGGTTCCCGACCGACGACCGCGGGGCCGTCGCCGCCGAGTTCGCCGTCGCGCTGCCGGCCCTGGTTCTGGTGATCGCGCTGGGGGTCGGCGCGTTGAGCGCCGGCTCCCGGCAGGTGCGCCTGCAGGATGCCGTCGCCGACGCGGCGCGTCTGGCAGCCCGCGAGGAGGATCCCGGGCGGGCGGCCGGCGCCGTCACCTCGGCGGTCCACGGCGCCTCGGTCGAGATCACGGCGCGGGGCGATCTCGTCTGCGTACGCGCTGCGATCGACGCCGCGCCGCTGCCGATCACCCTGCGGGCGGAAGGCTGCGCGCTGGCGGGCGGACTCTGATGCCAGGCACCGCAGCCACGGTCGGCGCGATCGGTGCCGCAACGACCCTCATCGGAGCGCTCGCCGTCGTCGGCATAGCGTCCGGCGCCGCCCAGCGACTCGCCGGGGCCGCCGACGCCGCGGCCCTCGCCGCCGCCGATGCCGCCTCGGGCGCGGCGACCGGGGTGCCCTGCGAGCGAGCCGCGGAGGTCGCCGAAGCGAACGGCGTCACCGTGGCATCGTGCGACCTCGCGGAGCTCATCGCGACCGTGACGCTGTCGTCGACATTCGCGGGGATGCCCTTCCACGCGTCGGCGCGAGCCGGCCCACCGCCGTGACGGGTGGTTCTCAGCGACACGCAATCGGGCGGTGTGTATGGTGTGCATCGACGAAAGGACCCCCCGTTGGCCACAGGCAAGAAGCTCGTCATCGTCGAGTCGCCGACCAAGATGAGGTCGATCCAGGGATACCTGGGCGATGACTACGAGGTGCTCAGCTCGGTCGGGCACATCCGCGATCTCGCGGACAAGAAGCAGATCCCGGCGGAGAAGAAAGAGGCCTACGGCAAGTACTCCATCGACGTCGAGAACGGCTTCGATCCGTACTACGTCGAGAGCGAGCGGGGGCGCAAGACGGTCACCGAGCTCAAGCGGGCGCTGAAGCAGGCCGATGAGCTTTTGCTCGCCACCGATGAAGACCGCGAGGGCGAAGCCATCGCGTGGCACCTTCTGGAGACGCTCAAGCCGAAGGTTCCGGTCAAGCGCATGGTCTTCCACGAGATCACCAAGGACGCCATCCGCGCCGCGGTGCAGAACACCCGCGAGCTCGACCTCGCGCTCGTCGACGCGCAGGAGACCCGCCGCATCCTCGACCGGCTCTACGGCTGGGACGTCAGCCCCGTGCTGTGGTTCAAGGTTCAGCAGGGAACCTCCGCGGGTCGCGTCCAGTCGGCCGCGACGCGCCTGGTCGTCGACCGCGAGCGCGAGCGCATGGCGTTCGTCTCGGCGTCGTATTGGGGGATCGACGCGACGGCGGTCACCCTGCGCGAAGCCACCGACCCCGAGAAGTCCTTCTCAGCCCGTCTGGTGCGCATCGACGGGGGAACCCTCGCGCGCGGCACCGACTTCGACGACCGCGGTGAGCTCAAGAAGGCGGTTCTCGTTCTCAGCGAGACCGAGGCGAACGATCTCGCCGAGGCCATCCGCACCGCGTCTCGCGCATCCGTGTCCCACCTCGAGGCGAAGCCGGGAACCCGCAGCCCCAAGGCCCCGTTTACGACCTCCACGATGCAGCAGGAGGCCGGTCGCAAGCTCTCGATGAGCGCGAAGCACGCGATGAGCGTGGCGCAGCGCCTGTACGAGAAGGGGTTCATCACCTATATGCGAACGGACTCGACGGCGCTGTCCAAGCAGGCGGTCGAAGCAGCTCGTGCGCAGGCCGTGAGCCTCTACGGCGACAAGGCCGTGCCGGCCAACCCCCGGCTGTATCGCAGCAACTCCAAGAACGCGCAGGAGGCGCACGAGGCGATCCGTCCTTCGGGCGATGACTTCCGCACTCCGTCGTCGGTGGCCGGCGAACTGGACCGCGACGAGCAGCGCCTGTACGACCTCATCTGGAAGCGCACCATGGCCAGCCAGATGGCCGACGCCAAGTACGAGACCACCACGGTCACGCTCGAGGTCGACGCCGACGGGCGTCGTGTGGAACTGACGGCCTCGGGAACGGTCTACACCTTCAAGGGCTTCCTCGAGGCGTACGAAGAGGGCAGTGACGAGAAGCACGGCGACGCCGACAAGGCGGCCGACCAGTCGCTGCCGCAGCTGGCGGTCGGAGACGTGCTGCGCCTGTCCGAGGTCGAGCCGAAGGGTCACGCCACCTCTCCCAAGCCGCGCTACACCGAGGCGAGCCTCGTCAAGGCGCTCGAGGAGAAGGGGATCGGGCGCCCCTCGACGTTCGCGAGCATCATCGACGTCATCCTCAACCGCGGATACGTCTCCAAGCGCGGGCAGGCGCTCATCCCGAGCTGGCTCGCCTTCAGCGTGGTGCGGTTGCTCGAGCAGCACTTCGCCGATCTCGTCGACTACGACTTCACCGCGGCGCTCGAGGACGACCTCGATGCGATCGCCCGCGGCGAGCAGAAGCGCGTCGACTGGCTGCACGAGTTCTACTGGGGATCCGACGCGCACGTCGGACTGCGCAACATCGTCGACAACCTGGGCGAGATCGACGCCCGCGCGCTGAACTCCACGCCCATCGGCGACGTGGCGACCCTGCGCTTCGGCAAGTACGGGCCGTATCTGGAGGTGCCGAACGCCGAGGACCCCGAGGGCGAGCCGCGACGGGTCAACATCCCCGAAGACCTGGCCCCGGATGAGCTCACCGTCGAGAAGGCGACCGAGCTGATCGAGGCGCCCGTCGCCGGCGACCGCGTGCTGGGCGTGAACCCCGACACCGGCAAGCATATCGTCGTGAAGGACGGGCGCTACGGGCCGTACGTGCAGGAGCTCGAGCCGGAGCCCGAGGAGCCGGCGGCTCCCGCCGAGGCCGAGGCCCCGAAAAAGCGCGCGACCAAGAAGAAGGACGCCCCCAAGCCGCGCACCGCGTCGCTGTTCAAGTCGATGTCGGTCGACACCGTCGATCTGGAGACCGCGCTGCGGCTGCTGTCGCTCCCGCGCACCGTGGGCGAGGACCCGGAAAGCGGCGAGCCCATCACCGCGCAGAACGGGCGGTACGGTCCGTACCTCAAGAAGGGCACCGACTCGCGCACGCTGGAGAGTGAGCAGCAGCTCTTCGACGTCACCCTCGAGCAGGCACTCGAGATCTACAAGCAGCCGAAGTACGGCGCGCGCCGCGCCGCCAGTGCGCTGAAGGAGTTCGAGGCCGACCCGACCTCGGGCAAGCCGATCAAGCTGCGCGACGGCCGCTTCGGGCCGTATGTCACCGATGGCGAGACGAACGCGACCATTCCCCGCGGCGAAGATGTCGAGGCGGTCACCTTCGAGCGTGCCGTGCAGCTCCTCGCCGACAAGCGCGCCAAGGGCCCGGCCCCCAAGCGCAAGCGGGCGACGACGACGCGCAAGACGACCTCGAAGAAGTCGTGACCCGCGGACTCTTCGTCACCCTCGAGGGCGGCGACGGCGCCGGCAAGACGACACAGGCCCAGCTGCTCGCGGAATGGCTCTCCGATCGCGGGGCGAGCGTGGTCCGTACCCGGGAACCCGGCGGCACGGAGGTGGGCGCCCTCATCCGCGACATCGTGCTGCACCATCGGGGCGAGGTCGCCCCTCGCGCCGAAGCGCTCCTCTACGCCGCCGACCGTGCGCACCACATCGCCACGCTCGTGCGGCCCGCGCTCGAGCGAGGCGATGTGGTCATCCAGGACCGCTACCTCGACTCGTCGGTCGCCTACCAGGGCGCCGGGCGCGTGCTCGGACGCGACGAGGTGCGCGACCTGTCCCTGTGGGCGACCGAGGGGCTCCTGCCCGACCTGACGGTGCTCCTCGACCTCGATCCCCACCTCGCGCGCAGTCGGCTGGATGCGGACGACAAGCCCTTCGATCGCCTCGAGGCCGAGAAGGAGGTCTTCCACGCCGCGGTGCGCGCCGAGTTCCTCGCGCTGGCCACCGCCGAGCCGGACCGCTTCCTCGTCGTGGACGCCATGCGCCCCGCCGGGGAGATCGCCGGTGCAGTCCGCGACCGGGTGGCAGTCCTCCTCGAGGCGCGTTCCGGCGACGTCGGCGCGGCGGATTAGGCTGACGACCATGGATGCGACGGCCGACCCGGTGTCTCCCGTCGACGTCGTCGATCCCGCACCGCTTCCCTGGGACGCCGTGTGGGGCCAGCCCGACGCCGTGGAGATCCTGCGGGCCGCGGCGGCGGATCCCACGGCGATGACGCACGCGTGGCTCATCACCGGACCCCCCGGCTCCGGGCGCTCGACCCTCGCCTACGCGTTCGCGGCGGCGCTGATCGCGGAGCCCGGCGACGAGACGGTGATGCGGCAGGTGCTCGCCCGCACCCATCCCGATCTGACGGCGCTGCGCACGGAGCAGGTCATCATCCGCATCGACGAGGCGCGCAAGCTCGTCGAACGCGCCTTCTACGCGCCGTCGCTCGGTCGGCACCGCGTGATCGTCGTGGAAGACGCCGATCGCATGGCCGAGCGCACCTCGAACGTGCTGCTGAAGGCCCTCGAGGAACCACCCGACCACACGGTGTGGGTGCTCTGCGCGCCGAGCGACGCCGATCTGCTCCCGACCATCCGCTCGCGGGTGCGCACCCTGCGGCTCCGCGACCCGGAGGTCGACGACGTCGCCCGCCTGATCGTGCAGCGCACCGGCGCCGATCCCGGGGTCGCCGAGCAGTCGGCGCGGCACGCCCAGCGGCACATCGGCATGGCGCAGCGTCTGGCGACCGACGTGGCCGCCCGAGCGCGACGCGAAGAGACCCTGCGCGGCGTGCTCGGGGTGCGCGGGGTCGGCGACGCGGTCGAGGTCGCCGCGCGCATCGTGCAGGCGGCCACCGACGACGCGAAGGCGCTCACCGCGGAACGCGACGAGGCCGAGCGCGCCGACCTGCGGCGCACGCTCGGAGTCGCCGACGGTGCCGCCCTGCCGCCCGCCGTGCGCTCCCAGGTGACCGCGCTCGAGGATGAGCAGAAGCGTCGCGCGACCCGGAGTCTGCGCGACGGCATCGACCGCGTGCTCACCGATCTGCAGTCGATGTACCGCGATGTCGTGATGCTGGCCTTCGAGCGCGAGGCGGACATGATCAACCGCGAGCTCGAGTCGGAACTGCGCGCGCTCGCTCAGACCTGGGGCCCGCGGCGCGCCCTGGTGGTACTGGATCGCATCGCCGAGACGCGGCGCAACCTCGAACAGAACGTCAACCCCACCCTGGCCCTCGAGAGCTTGCTGGTCACCGTCGCCAGCGGGAGGACACCGTGAAGACCACCCTGATGCGTCGCGTCGGCGCCGTCGTCGGCGGGATCGCCGTCGCGAGCCTCACGCTCACCGGATGCCTGTACGCGATGATCCCCGAGGAGGGCGGCGTCGCCGCCCCCACCACGAGCGCGGCTCCCGACACCGACGGCGTGGCGGCCGAGCTGCTGCCGTTCTACGAGCAGACACTCGACTGGGCCGCGTGCGGCTCGGAGTTCGACTGCACGACCGTCGCCGTGCCGCTGGACTGGGACGACCCGACCGTGGGCGAGATCGAGCTGTCCGTCATCCGCCACCGGGCGACCTCGGGAGACCCGATCGGGTCGCTGCTGACCAATCCCGGCGGGCCGGGGTCGAGCGGCGTCTCGCTGATCCGTGACTCGCTGACCTTCGCCGTGGGCGAAGAGGTGGTGGATGCCTACGACGTCGTCGGATTCGACCCGCGCGGCGTCGGCGCGTCCACGGCGGTGACCTGCTTCGACGCGGCCGAGATGGATGCGTACCTGTACGACATCCCGGAGGATCCGCGCGGAAGCGATGGCTGGACCGCGGAGCTCGAGGAGCGCAACCAGGAGTTCGCGGATGCATGCGAGGCGGGCAGCGACGGCATCCTGCCCTACATCACCACCGACAACGCCGCTCGCGACATGGACGTGCTCCGGGCCGTGCTGGGCGACGCGCAGCTGAACTATCTCGGGTATTCCTACGGAACATTCCTCGGGGCGACGTACGCCAAGCTCTACCCGGAGAAGGTCGGGCGCCTCGTGCTCGACGGCGCGATCGATCCCTCCATCTCCGGACTCGAGGTCGGCACGACGCAGGCCCTCGGTTTCGAGTCCGCGCTGCGGGCGTACATGGCCGATTGCCTCGATGGTCAGGAATGCCCCTTCCGAGGCTCGGTCGACGATGCCATGGCCGACCTCGGAATCCTGCTCGCCGCCGTCGACGCCGAGCCCCTGCCCGCGGCGGACGGGCGGCAGCTGGGCGCGGACTCGCTCATGACCGGGATCATCGCCGCCCTGTACTCCCAGGACAGCTGGCCCTTCCTCACCCAGGCGCTGACCGACGCTCTGGCCGGCGACCCGACCCTCGCGTTCACGCTGGCCGACTTCTACAACGGCCGGGAGGGCGGCGAGTACACCGACAATTCCGCCGAGGCCTTCCGCGCTTACAACTGCCTGGACTACCCCGACGACGCCACCGACGCGGAGGAGCAGGCGGCGGAAGACCTCATCGCCGCCGAAGCGCCGACGATCGCGCCGTACTGGTCGGGCCCCGACCCCTGCGATGCGTGGCCGGCCGCTCCGACCGGGGTGCGCGAGGAGATCACCGCGGACGGCGCGGCGCCCATCCTCGTCGTCGGCACGACCAACGACCCCGCGACCCCGTACGAATGGTCGGTGGCGCTTGCCGATCAACTGTCGTCCGGCGTTCTGATCACGCGCGTGGGTGAGGGTCACACGGGCTACAACAAGGGGAACGCCTGCGTGGATGACGCCGTCGACGCGTATCTCCTGAACGGCACCGTCCCCGACGGCGACATCACCTGCGAGTGACCCGGCGCCGATGGTTCGCGGCGGCGTTCACGAGGCTGTAAGATCGTTGATCGTGCATCGCGCAAGCGGGGCGCGCCACCTTAGCTCAGTCGGCAGAGCGATTCACTCGTAATGAATAGGTCAAGGGTTCGATTCCCTTAGGTGGCTCAGACGCGAAGGGGGTCGCATCCGCGGCCCCTGTCGCCCTCTCCACCGGAGGATCGCCGATGCACGGAGCGGTCGACACAGTCGCCGAGATCTTCGCGTGGCTCGGATTCGGTGTCGGCACTCTGGTTGCCGGGCTCGCGCTCATCCTCTATCTCGTCGACGGCACGTGGCGACCCGTGCGCATCGTCATCGACGACGCACCCGAGGGTCGGGTCGCTCGCTGGTTCGGCGATGACGGTGTCGGTCAGGCCGTGCTGACCGCGGAGCAGGAGCAGGCGATCGGTCACGACGACACCGCCGACGCCTTCGCCCGCCAGGGGAGCCGTGACCGCCTGCGCCTTACCGCGCATTCGCCGCTCGTGCGGGCCGTGACCTGGTTCGCCGTGGGGTTCCTCGGCGTCGGCGTCGTGTCGCTCGGCGTCTCGATCGCGCTGATCTTCGTGCGCGGGTGACCGCGTCAGCCGACCGCGAGCATCCCGCCGGCGACGAGCGCCAGAACGAGGCCGATCCACTGCACGCCCGCGA
This sequence comes from Microbacterium sp. MTN4-26, assembly GCF_042846595.1. NCBI lineage: Bacteria > Bacillati > Actinomycetota > Actinomycetes > Micrococcales > Microbacteriaceae > Microbacterium > Microbacterium sp. MTN4-26. Next base: position 174,251 of record NZ_BTGO01000004.1, on the reverse strand, counting down.
CGCGCTCCCGGAGCACGAGCGCGGCGAGGAGGATCGTGCCGGCGGGGTAGAGCGCCGTGAGGGCGGAGACCACCGCGAGGTCCCCCGATCGCAGCGCCACGAGGGCTGCGACGTTCGCTCCCACGTCGAGCAGCCCGCATCCGATCGCCAGCCACCAGGGTGAGATCTGCGGACCGCGCCCAGCCGCCGTCGGGGCCCCGCCGGCGTGCTCGAGGTCGACGTGGCCGCTCGGCGCGGCACCCACGCGCGCGCCGACGGGCAGAAGAGCGTGCGTCGCCGGCCGCCCGCGCCGCCGGGCGATGACGACCATGCCGAGCACCACGGCGCCGGTGATGACGGTGCTCGTCGCGCGGTTGACGACGAGGGGAACGAGACCGCTCGCCTCGCTGGTCTGATCGAGCGCGATGAGGAACGCGCCGATCGCGGCGCCGGCGCCCAGGGCCATCAGGAGGCCGCGGAGGCTCGGGCGGACCACCTTCTCGCCGGGGATGAATCCCACCAGGATGACCGCGACGAGCGCGATCGCGAGCCCGGCGTAGCCCAGGGCGCTGAAGGCCTCGCCCTGAACGAGCAGCCCCCACGACATCGGGGCGATCGCCGTCACGACGGCCGTCAGCGGAGAGAGGATGCTCATCGGCCCGATCGCGAGGCACGCGTAGAGGAGCACGATGGCGACGACGCCGAGCATGCCGGAGAGCAGTCCCCACATCACATCGGTGCTCAGCCAAGCGCCGCCGACGAGCGGCAGGGCGGCGAGGAGGGCGAGGAGACCGGTGGCGGCCGCGACCGCGGTGACGACGATGGAGCGCAGCCGTCGCGCGGCGAGACCACCGAGGAAGTCGGCGGAGCCGTAGACGAGGGCCCCGGCGAAGGCGATCAGCGCGGCGAACATCGGGATCAGCCTACGGGCGTCCGTCCGGGGACGGATATCGCTAGATAGGCTAGCTATATGCCCTCGCCGCAGCACGTCCGCCGTACGCCCCCACGCTGGGCGCGGATCGGCATCCCGATCGTCCTCGTCCTCGTCTGGCTGGTCGGAGGCTCCATCGGGGGCCCGTACTTCGGAAAGGTCGACGAGGTCGCCACCAACGATCAGTCCAGCTTCCTCCCCGAGAGCGCCGACGCCACGCAGGTCTCGGAACGGCTGCCGGAGTTCCTCGGCGACGACACCATCCCGGCCGTCGTGGTCGTCACCGGCGACGGCGCCCTCTCCGACGACGACCTCGCGGAGATCACCGAACTTTCCGACGAGATCGCGGACCTTCCCGGCGTCGTGGACGGCGTCTCCCCGCCGATCGTCTCGGAGGACGCGGAGGCGGCCCAGATCTTCGTGCCGATCGACTCCTCGGGCGAGGTGCGCGAGACGGTCGAGGAGATCCGCGACCTCATCGAGGCCGACCTCTCCGACGGCATGCAGGGCTGGGTCACCGGTCCGGCCGGGTTCACCTCGGATCTGACCGAGGGCTTCCTCGGCATCGACGGTCTGCTCCTCGCGGTCGCCCTCATCGCGGTCTTCGTGATCCTCGTGATCGTCTATCGGTCGCCCCTGTTGCCGATCCTCGTGCTGCTCACGAGCGTGTTCGCGCTGTGCGTCGCGCTGCTGGTCGTGTGGTGGCTCGCGTTCGCCGACGTCTTCGTGTTGAACGGCCAGGTGCAGGGCATCCTCTTCATCCTCGTGATCGGCGCGGCGACCGACTACGCGCTGCTGTACGTCGCCCGCTTCCGTGAGGCCGTGGGCGAGGGACTCGGACGCTGGGATGCGGCCCTCCGGGCGTGGCGGGGCGCGTTCGAGCCCATCCTCGCGTCCGGCGGCACCGTGATCGCCGGACTCCTGTGTCTGCTGCTCAGCGACCTCGCGACTAACCGCGCCCTCGGCCCGATCGCCTCCATCGGCATCGTCTTCTCGATGCTGTCCGCTCTGACCTTCCTGCCCGCGCTGCTGGCGCTGTTCGGTCGAGCCGCCTTCTGGCCGTTCATCCCGAAGAACCCACCCGCGCAGATCCCCGACGATCTGACCCGGCCGGTCGCCGGATTCTGGCAGCGGCAGGCGCGCCTGGTCGCGCGTCACGCGCGCCCCGTCTGGATCATCAGCACCGTCGTCCTCCTCGCCGCCGCCGTGGGCGTCACCCAGCTGAAAGCCGACGGCGTCGCCACCAGCGACCTCGTGCTCGGCGCCTCCGAGGCGCGCGATGGTCAGGACGTGCTCGCCGAGCACTTCCCGGCGGGGTCGGGAAGCCCGGTGTACGTGATCGTCCCCGAGTCCGATCTGGCCGCGGCCGCCGAGGTGCTCGATGAGAACGAGGGTGTGGATGCCGTCGCCGTCGCGAGCGACGATTCGCCCACCGGTCAGGCGAGCGTCGTCGTCAATGACGGCGAGGCGACGATCGAGGCGTTCGGACCCCCGGGATCCGCGGCGCCCGAGCCGACCCTCTCCGACGGCGACGTGCTCCTGATCGGAACCCTCACCGATGCGGCGGACTCGGTCGCTGCCGAGGACACCGTGCGCGAGCTGCGCATCGCGTACGACCAGGAGCTGGGGGAGGGAACGGTCCTCGTCGGCGGGGTGACGGCGACCGACATCGACTCGAACGACACCTCGATCCGGGACCGGACCGTGATCATCCCGGTCGTGCTGGCGGTGATCCTCATCATCCTCATGCTGCTGCTGCGGGCGGTGCTCGCCCCGGTGCTGCTGGTGGCGAGCGTCATCCTCTCCTTCGGGTCGGCCCTCGGCGTGTCGGCTCTCGTCTTCAACGGCGTCTTCGCCTTCCCGGGCGCCGATCCGGCAGTGCCGCTGTACGGATTCGTCTTCCTCGTCGCCCTCGGCGTGGACTACAACATCTTCCTCATGTCGAGAGTGAGGGAGGAATCGCTCGTCCACGGCACCCGGCGCGGAATCCTGCGCGGACTCGTCGCCACCGGCGGGGTGATCACCTCCGCCGGGCTCGTTCTGGCGGCGACGTTCGCCGCGCTCGGGGTCATTCCGATCCTGTTCCTCGCGCAGATCGCCTTCATCGTGGCGTTCGGCGTGCTGCTGGACACCTTCGTCGTGCGCTCCCTGCTCGTGCCGGCCCTGTCGTACGACATCGGCCGGGCGATCTGGTGGCCGTCGAAACTCGCGCGACGGGAGGACTCGGCGCGCGGCGGCGCATCCGGAGCGGGATCGTCGGATGACGGGCAGCCGGCGGAGGAACTCAGGGCCGATGACGGCCACGCCCTGACACGAGCGGAGTACCGGCGTACGCTCGAAGAATGAGCACGGCCCTGTTGATCGTCGACGTCCAGAACGATTTCACGGAGGGTGGTGCCCTCGGGGTGGAAGGCGGTGACGACGTCGCCCGCCGCATCAGCGAGCATGTCGCCGCCCATCGCGACGACTACGCCATCGTCGTCGCGTCGCGGGACTGGCACGACGGCGACAACGACAACGGCGGTCACTTCGCCGACGGCGAGCCCGATTTCATCGACACGTGGCCCGTCCACTGCGTCGCGGGTACGGCGGGCGCCGAGTACGACGACCATTTCGACACGACCGGCGTGACCCACCATCTCAAGAAGGGCAGGGGGGAGCCCGCGTACTCGCTGTTCGAAGGCGAGACCGACGACGGCCGCACCGTCGTGCAGCTGCTCGAAGAGCACGGCGTGCTCGACATCGACGTCGTCGGCATCGCCACCGACTACTGCGTACGTGCTTCCGCCCTGGACGCCATCGCGGCCGGTCGGCGCGTGAGGGTGCTCACGGACCTGGTCGCCGGGGTCGCGCCCGACTCGAGCGATCGCGCCCTCGCCGAGATCGCCCACGCGGGTGGCGCGCTGGCCGCGTCTGTGGATTGATCCACCAGCGGGTGCGCGTGCCGCGTAGTCTCGAAGAGTGACCGACGACGAGCCGGAAGCCTCCGCCCCCGACCGCGTGACCAATCCTGTCGCCGTGGCCGGCCTCGTGCTCGCGATCGTGGCGATGCTGCTCAGCGTGATCAGCCCCGGCCTGTCGATCCTCGTCGGCGTCCCCGCCGTGGCGTGCAGCGCATTCGGATTCCGCCTGCATCAGCTGGGGCGCGGAGGGCGCTTCCCGGCCGCAGCAGGGCTCGTCGTCGGCGCGGCGGCCGTCATCCTGCCGATCGCCCTCCTCCTGGCGCTCTGACCGGCGTGGAGAACGTCGATCCCTCTGACGCGCCCTCCGCAGATCGCGTGGATGACGCGCGCCCTCGCCCGACGCCGCTCTGGGCGCTGCTGTCGCGGTGGCTCCTGTCGACCGAAGCCTGGCTGAGATCGCACGGCGGCGCGAGGCTGCGCTGGACGCTGCGCGGTGGCTGGGCGCTGGTCGCCGCGGTGGGCGTGCTCCTGCTGGTGGGTCCCGTCATCAACCCGCCGTTGACGCTGGATGACCTGCTCGATTCCGCTGAGAGCGCCACCGACAGCTGGATCGCCCGCGAGTTCGACGCCGCCTACACGCTGCTGCCGCAGAGCGACGGCCGTCTGGATGCCGAGGTCACCGAGACCATCACGGCGCTCTTTCCCGACGATCTCGATCAATCGACGATCGAGCGCACGCTGCCGACGCAGTACGAGGGGCATGATCTGCGCACGGAGATCATCGAGGTGACGCTCGACGACGTAGCGGTGACACCCGCGGTGCGTGACACCGGCGATCAGCTGCGCGTGCAGGTCGATGCCGGCCGAGAGCTGTCCGGTGATCACACCCTCGTGCTGCGCTATCGCCCCCACGACCTCGCGTTCTCGGGGATCGACGCGGCGACGGGCCGCGACGCCGACCTCGTCGAGTGGAGCGTGCTCGGTCCGGACTGGCCGCACGGCATGGCGGTGTTGAACGTGAGCGTCACGCTGCCCGACCACCTCGATTCCGAGCTCGTGCGCAGCCCGCGAGGGGCGGCCGCGTGGAGCCTCGTCGGCGGCGGGGAGTGGCTGGAGCCGGAAGCGGACTCCCCGCCGTCGAGCGTGACGTACGCGTTCACGCTCGAGCAGCACATGCCCCCGCACTCGCAGGCATGGTTCACCCTCGTCTTCCCCGCCGGCACCGTCGCGATGCCTCCGCCCTCGCCCCTCTTCCTCGTCCAGTCGTTCGGGCCTCTCGTTCCGCTCGCGGTCCTTCTCGTCTCGCTCCTGTTCGCCCTTGCCGCCCGGGCGGTCGCCTGGAGCGATGCCCGAGGGCGGCCGTGGTACGTCGCTCAGCACGATCCGCCGGAGGGTGTGGATGTGCGCACCGCGGCTCAGCTCCTGGGTGCGGTCCGCACGCGCGAACTCGCCCTCGCGATCGATCGCCTCGGTGGCGGCCGCCGCACCGAGCACCTGGCGGCGGTGGGGCGTGCGGCTGCGCGGACGGGTCGATTCGGCGACCGCTTCCGGGCGGCGGCCGCTTTCCGGCTCGATCCCGCCCGCGGTGCGCAGCTGAGGGAGGGATACCGCCGCATCCCCCGAGGGTTCGTGCGCGACGCGTTCCTGAGTGCTCCGCCGGCGCTGTCACTCCTGCAGCTGGGACTGATCCGGCAACTCTCCCACCAGGCCACGCTCGCGATCGTGTGGTGGCCGGTCGCCTTCGTCGCCCTCTCGCTCGTGCTCACCGCGGCGATCTTCTGGATCGCGCTGTCGGCGCGCCCGCTGACTCGTCGAGGCGCCCTCGTGAGGCAGCATCTGCTGGGCGTGCGTCTTCAGGCCGAACGAACGGAGCTGATCGCGCGCTCGCCGCTGAGCGATCGACTCGTTCCCTACGCCGTCCTCACCGGCGATCCGAGGCCGACCGGCGAGGTCGTCTTCTCGCGCGTGGCCGACGAGCTCGGCGCCGACGATCTCCGGCGGTGGCGCACGCGCGACTTCGTGACCTGGCCGAGGCTTCTCGTGCGCGCTCTGGCGGTGCTGGCCGTCGCCGGGGCTGTGGCCGTCGTCGCGGTCGTGCCCAACCCCTATGAGCGTGGAGGCACGAGTGCGTCGTGGGACTTCGCCGCGGCCGGCACCCTCTACACGCAGGTGAGCGCCGTCGACATCGACGCGACGATGGAGCTCGTCGCCGGGGATCCGGTCCTGGCCGTCACGGAGCGCGTCGACGTGACGTTCGAGGAGGGGGCCGCGCGCGTCCCGCAGTTCGCTCAGCGATTCCCGGCCGAGGTGGACGGCCAGGACATCGGTTTCGAGGTCGCCGCGGTGCGCGTCGACGGCGACGCCGTCGACTACACCGCCTCGCGGGTGGGTGCCCAGATCGAGGTCTCGACGGCTCTGCCGCGGGTGTTGGAGGGCGAGCACACGGTCGAGATCGCGTACGCGATCGAGCATCCGGTCACCGTCGGCGTCGGATCGCCGGTGTCGGGACACGACGAAGAGACGGTGCAGCGAATCCGCTGGAGTGCGCTGCTGGACGGATGGGAGAGCGGATGGGCGCACCCGTCGGCGCCGTCGGCACGCGTCTCGATCGCCATCCCGGATGACCTCGCCCAGACAGCACTGTCCGCCGGATGGCTGCGGGAGGACCCGGACACCGCCGAGGAGGCGCGGGACTGGCGGGAATCGGGATTCCCGTTCGGTACGGCCGTCGAGGAGCTGGAGCGTGGGCTCCCGGACTCCGACGCCAGCGGGACTCTGACCGAGGAGCAGATCAGGGACGGGTCCGTGGTCACTCACGTGCTCGAGACAGCCGAGGGGGAATACGGATATCCCACCTCCGGCACCTACTCCGACCTCGGTGTCCTGCTGGAGTTCCCCGCCGGGTCCTTCACCGTCGACCGGGCCGGGTGGACGCAGCATCGCCTGTCCCAGGTGTTCCCGATCGTGCTCGTCGGCGTCCTCACCGCCGCGGCTCTCGCACTCGCGGTGCTGGCCGCGGTTGTCGTCCGTGTCCGCCGATCCCGTCGGTTTTCCCGCGGCACGTTCCGCGAGGCGATGTGGGTGCTCCCCCCGGCGTTCGCGGTCGCCGCCCTGATCGTGTTCTTCTGGGCGACGGCCGACATGCCGTCGGACTGGCGGGAGTTCCCGGCTCTCGCGGGGGGAGCGCTCACGGCGATCGCCGCGAGCGTGGCCGGCTGGATCCTCGTGCGCCCGGAGGCCTCCCGCGCTCGCGCTCGGACCGACGCGGACGTCAGAGCGGAGTGACGTCGTCTCCGACCCGGATGGTCCCGCCACCGTGTCGGGGGAGCAGGAGAACACCCAGGGTCGGCTCCGATTGGGCGAACTCCTTCGTGAGCAGGCCGAGGAGGCGCGCATCCCGAACGCCCGTGTCGGGATTGACGGTGATCGCCGCACAGCGGCCGATGGGCCGCTCGATGTCGAACTCCATCCCGCCGATGCGCAGCGATCCGCGCCAGCTCAGCTCCTCCCAGGCGTGGGTGTCTCCGATGACGATGTTCGATCGAAAACGGCGATCGTCGATGGCGACCGGCGCGGCATCCGCCACCGCGTGCACCGACGCGGCTCCGTGCAGCGACACATATCCGCGGGCGCGGTCCTGGAAGCGCGAGGTCAGCCCGTCGCCGATGAGGTGGAGGGGCATGACGCCGTCCGCACGGAGAAGACGGGCGTCGGCGGTGCGGGTGAGCCACCCGCCGATCGCATCCGCCGCCTCTCGGCGACCCTCATCGTCGAGGACCGTGTCGAGCACGAGGCCTTCCTCGTCGTCGTGGATGCGCAGGCGCCGCTCTGCGGCGTCGAACGTCGTGCGCAGCCTCGCGAGAGAGGCGAAGCGCATGAGCGAGAGGCCGCGCGCCTTCGGCCAGTGATCGAGCCCGCCGTCGGAATCGGGCGTCACGGCGTCGGCGAACCGGAAGGCCAGTACCCGATCGCCTCGCACGCGACCGTCGGCGTCGATCTCGAGAGCGGTCAGCGCCTCGGGTGTGAAGCCCTTGACCGGGTAGCGGAAGAGAGCGGTGACCGTGGGCACGCCTCATCCTCGCACGCGGTGGCCGGGGCCTCTTCGCATGACGAGGTTGGTGGGCCCCGTGGGGCTCGAACCCACGACCCGCGGATTAAAAGTCCGATGCTCTACCGACTGAGCTAGAGGCCCGTGAACCTCCAGCCTAATGGGCGACGCGGCCGCCGACGCACCTCGCATAGCGTCGACGACCGCGTCGTCTTGGTCGCGGCCGGCCCTCCCCCGAGTCCGGCCGCCGGCGGTTCGAGCCTTACGGCATCAGAACCGAGTCGATGAGGTACACGGTCGCGTTGGCGGTCTGAACGCCACCGCAGATGACCATCGCGTCGTTGACCATCAGCTCGTCACCCGAGCCGGTGACCTCGACGTCGCCACCCTGGACCGTGGTCTGGGTTCCGACGACCTCGTCGGGGCTCAGCTGCCCGGGAACGACGTGGTACGTGAGGATCGAGGTGAGCAGCTCCGAGTCGGTGGAGAGCGTCTCGATCGTGGCGTCGTCGACCTGAGCGAACGCGTCGTCGACGGGCGCGAAGACGGTGAACTCGTCGCCGTTCAGGGTGTCGACGAGGTTGACGTCGGGGTTCAGCTCGCCACTGACGGCCGCGGTGAGCGTGGTCAGGAGCGGGTTGTTCGACGCGGCGACCGCGACGGGGTCCATGGCCATGCCCTCGACCGAGCCCGCGCCGTCCGGAACGGCCTCGGCGTAGTCGGCGCAGCCCGGGCCGACGAGCATGGCGGCGGGGTCCATGGTGTCTTCCTCCATGGCGTCGTCCTCCATGGGGGCGGTGGTCTCTTCCGTGGGCATGTCCTCGTCCATCGTCTCCGACGACGTGGAGCCGGAACAGGCCGACAGCGCGAACGTCGCGGCGACGGCGAGCGAGAGACCAGCAGTGATGTGCGACTTCTTGGTGAGCATGACTTTTACCTCCGGTGTAGGTGGCCGCGAGGGCCGGATCGTCGTCCGCAGAAGCGGCGTACACAGGCTCTTCGGAGCACCCGGGCGGGTGGATTGGAGATTCTCGGATCCGGTCTCTCCGCAGCCGCTCACAGCCGTCGACACACGTCAAGCGGACCGTACCGATACCGGATTCCTCGCGCGCGTGAGGCATGCTGGAGCGTATGGTCATTGACGGCGTCGACGTCCCCGAGGACGGCAGCGACCGCACCGATCACGTCGCCGAACTCCTCGAACGCATCGCCGGAGGCGACCAGAGCGCGTTCACCGCGCTGTACGGCATGCTCTCCTCGCGCGTTTTCGGTCTCATCCTGCGTGTGCTCGTCGACCGATCGCAGAGTGAAGAGGTCCTTCAGGAAGTGTTTCTGGAGGTGTGGCAATCCGCCGCGAAGTTCGCTCCGAAGAAAGGGCAAGGAAGGTCGTGGGTGCTCACGATCGCCCATCGCCGAGCCGTCGACCGCGTGCGGTCGTCGCAGGCGAGCAGCGATCGCGACGTCCGCGCCGGCATCCGTGACCTCGGAGTGGCATACGACGGGGTCGCGGAGCAGGTCGAACTGAAGCTCGAAGGACGACGCGTCTCGACGGCTCTGTCGGCCCTTCCCGACCCTCAGCGCGAGGCCATCGTCCTGGCGTACTACGGGGGTTACAGTCAAAGCGAGATCGCGGCGATGACAGGATCGCCGCTGGGAACGGTCAAGACCAGGATGCGCGACGGTCTGTCGCGGCTACGGGTCGAGATGGGGGTGAAAGCGTGAATCGGAACGAGTTCGCGGAGCTGTCGGCGGGGCACGCGGTGCACGCCCTGTCGGCCGACGACGAGCGCGCGTACGAAGCCGCGCTCGCCGCAAACCCGGAATGGCAGCACATCGCCGCCGCCGACGCCGATGCCGCGGCCCTGCTGGGCTCTGCCGTCCCCATCGTCGAGCCGCCCACGGCGATTCGCGAGGCACTCTTCGCCCGCATCGCCGAGACACCGCAGGTCCCCAAGGCACCGGCATCACCGCCGGTCCAGCCGTCGACGGCGCCGCGCACCGAAGCCATCCAGACCGTCGCACGGCAGAAGTGGATGCGCGGCATGTTCGCGCTCGCCGCGTCGCTCGTGCTGCTGGTGGCGCTCGGCTTCGGCGCGGTCACGATCAACGAGTACCTCACGCGGCCGGCATCCGTCGTCGCGCTCCAGCAGATCGAGGACGCCCCGGATTCGGAGGCGACGACTGCCGAGCTCGTCAGCGGCGAGGGTGCGGTCACGGCCTACTGGTCGGAGTCGCTGGGACAGGCCGTGCTCGTCTCCGACGATCTGCCCGACCTCGGCGACGACCAGACGTACGAGCTGTGGTTCGTGCGCGGGGAGGGTCCGGTATCGGCCGGCCTGTACAGTCCCGCTGACAGCGACGAGCCCGCGCTCCTGGAGGGCCAGTTCGAGCCGGGAGATGCCCTCGCGGTGACGATCGAACCCGCCGGCGGATCGCCGACCGGACAGCCGTCGACCGATCCGATCGTGGTCATCCCCACGGCGTGACGTCGTCGTCGGGCGCGTAGCCTGGACGCATGAGTGACGAGTCCCGGGAATTCCACAAGCCCGTGCGGCGCCCCGCGGAGCTGTTCGATCGGCTCTACTCGGCGCAGGACCCGGCTGAGGTCTCGCGCGCCGCACACTCGACCGCCCAGGCGCTGCTCTCGCGCGTGCGGGACGAGCCGGATGCGGCGGTCGTCGACCGCCTGGTGACCTTCACCGACGACCACGGGATCGACGACATCGCCGAGCTGTGGTCGCGTTCGCCGGCGTCGAGCCTGCCGGGCGCGCTGTGGCGGCTGTACCTGCTGCAGCTGATGATCCACGACGATCCCGGCACGGCGGCGCTGCTGTACGAGCGCGGGCGCGCGGAGCTCGCCTCCGCCGACGACGTCGTCGCGGGTGCTCCCACGCCTGCCGGGCCGGAGGAGCTGGTCGCGCTCATCGACGTCATCCTGCGCGGCGCGTTCAGCGGGGACTTCGCGGTGGCGTTGGAGCGTGCGGCGGCGTTCTGCCGCATCCAGGCTGCCGGATCCACCCACCTCGCCGACGACTACGAGCCGACGGAGTCCGACCGTGCGAGTGCGCTCACGCGCCGAGCGCTCCGCCTGTCCGACTACGGCACCGATCTCGCGACCTGCGCCGGCCTGTGGCGGCGCGAGACCCTCACCTGATCGCACCGGCACCCGCACTGACGGGTCCAATCGCCTCACCGATGTCGGAGAATCGCGCCGATGTCGGAGAAAAGCGACGAATGTCTCCGACAAAGCGATGAATCTCCGACATCGGGCGTCGTGCGGTGGGGAGTGGATGAGGATGCGGATGCGCGTCCGGGCGGGCAGCGTCCGGGCCGGGCCGGGCAGCAAAGTGCCGGGCCGCAGAACGCCTCTCGGCGCAAGGCCGCTCGAAGCGGCAGAAGATGGAGCCCGGGGTTACTGCGGCCCGACTGTTCCAGTGTAACGGACCGTGCGCCGGGGGTATTCCGGGCGCCGTAGGCTCGTGCCATGGCTTGGAGATTCGCGCTCATCATCGACCCCGCCGACGCGGATGCGGCCGCCGCCGACTTCGCGGCGACGTTCCAGCAGGTCGACCCCGCGGCGCCCGCGCTCAGCATCGGCGAGCTGAGCACGCAGCGCGGCGACGGCATCTTCGAGTCCATCGGCGTCGTCGACGGGCACGCGCAGGAGGTCGGACCCCACCTGGACCGGCTGGCGCACTCGGCGCGGCTGTGCGACCTGCCGGCACCGAACCTTGCGCAGTGGCGTGAGGCGATCGCGGTCGCGGCCGCGGCATGCCCGCCGGGGGAGTGCGTGATCAAGCTCATCCTGAGCCGCGGCATCGAGCACGGACCCACCCCGACCGCGTGGGTCACGGCAGCATCCGCCCCCGACAACACCGCCGCCCGCACCGGCGGTGTCCGCGTGGTCACGCTCGACCGCGGCTTCGACAGCGCCGCTCCCGCACGGGCGCCGTGGCTGCTGCTCGGGGCCAAGACCCTGTCCTACGCCGTGAACATGGCGGCGATCCGCGAGGCGCGGCGACGCGGCGCCGATGACGCGCTGTTCGTCACGACCGACGGCATCGTGCTCGAGGGACCGACGAGCTCGGTCATCCTGCGATTCGGGGACCGGTTCGTCACGCCCGAACCGGGCGCGGGCATCCTGCACGGCACGACCCAGGTGAGCCTGTTCGCACACCTGCGCGACCTCGGCTTCGATGCCGCGTACGAGACGGTGCCGGTGTCCCGGCTGCACGAAGCGGATGCGGCGTGGCTCGTCTCGAGCGTGCGGCTCGCGGCTCCGGTGGTCGCGATCGACGGCGCGCAGCTGCCCCTCGACGCCGCCTTCACAGCATCGCTCAACGAGTACCTGCTCGCGCCTCGCGACTGAGCGGCGCGCTCACACAGCAGCGCCCGCACGGTGATCCGTGCGGGCGCTGTCTGACGAAGGCGGTCGATCACCCGAAGCGGCCGGAGACGTAGTCCTCGGTGGCCTGCTCCTGTGGGGTGGTGAACAGTGTCTTGGTGTCGTTGTACTCGATGAGCTTGCCGGGCTTGCCGGTGCCGGCGATGTTGAAGAAGGCGGTCTTGTCGCTCACGCGCGATGCCTGCTGCATGTTGTGCGTGACGATCACGACCGTGTACTCGTTCTTCAGCTCGCCGATCAGCTCCTCGATCGCGAACGTCGAGATGGGGTCAAGCGCCGAACAGGGCTCGTCCATCAGCAGCACATCGGGGGAGACGGCGATCGCGCGCGCGATGCACAGACGCTGCTGCTGACCGCCGGAGAGCCCCGAGCCCGGGCGGTCGAGACGGTCCTTGACCTCGTTCCAGAGGTTGGCGCCGCGCAGCGACCGCTCGACGAGGTCGTCGGCATCCTTCTTCGAGATGCGCTTGTTGTTCAGCTTGACGCCGGCCAGCACGTTCTCGCGGATCGACATCGTCGGGAACGGGTTCGGGCGCTGGAAGACCATGCCGACCTGGCGACGCACGGCGACCGGGTCGACGCCGTTGCCGTAGAGGTCGTCGCCGTCGAGGAGGACCTCACCCTCGACGCGGGCGCCGGGGATGACTTCGTGCATGCGGTTGAGGGTGCGCAGGAAGGTCGACTTGCCGCACCCGGACGGACCGATGAAGGCGGTCACCGAACGCGGCTCGATGTCGAGAGACACACCCTCGACGGCGAGGAAGTCGCCGTAGTAGACGTTGAGGTCGTTGACTTCGATGCTCTTGGACAAGACGGTTCTTTCTCTCGGGTGTGGGTCAGCGACCGGTCTTCGGGGCGAAGAACTTCGCGACCGCGCGAGCGGCGAGGTTCAGCACCATGACGATCAGGATCAGCGTCAGGGCCCCGGCCCAGGCGCGGGAGATGGCCGAGTCGGGACTGGTGCCCTGGTTGGCGTACTGGTTGTAGACGAACACCGGCAGCGTCATCATGTTGCCCTCGAACAGGTTGAGGTTGAGGCTCGCGGTATAGCCGGCCGTCAGCAGCAGGGGGGCCGTCTCTCCGATGACGCGGGCGATGGCGAGCATCACGCCGGTGGTGATGCCGGCGATCGAGGTGGGGAGGACCACCTTCACGATCGTGAGCCACTTCGGCACGCCGAGGGCGTACGAGGCCTCGCGCAGCTCGTTCGGCACCAGGCGGAGCATCTCCTCCGACGAGCGCACGACCACGGGGATCATCAGCACGCTCAGTGCGACCGCACCCATGAAGCCGTTCGAGATGCCGGGACCGAAGAAGACCACGAATAGCGAGTAGGCGAACAGACCCGCGACGATCGACGGGATGCCGGTCATCACGTCGACGAAGAAGGTGATGGCCTTGCCGAGCTTGCTGCGCGAGCCGTACTCCACCAGGTAGATGGAGGTCATCAGCCCGATCGGGACCGAGATGATCGTCGCCGCCAGCGTGATCAGCAGGGTGCCCCAGATGGCGTGGATCGCGCCGCCGCCATCGCCGATGACGTTGCGCATGCTGTACGTGAAGAACTCGATGTCGAAACGGGCGAGACCGTTGACGAGCACCGTGAACAGCAGGGAGATCAGCGGGAGGAGGGCCACCAGGAAGGCGGCCGACACGATGGCGGTGATGAAGCGGTCGGTCGCCTTGCGCTGACCTTCCACGATGGACGAGATGGCGTAGATCGCCGCGACGAACAGCAGGGTTCCGAGGAACACGGTGGCGGCGATGTTGAAGTCGCCGACGGGGTTGCCGATGTTGGCGAATCCGAACACGACCGCCATGAGGGCCCACGACGCTGCGAGGACGATCCACGGCGTCGCCTTCGGAAGGCGGCCGGTGGTGAGGGAGTTCGCCTTCGCCGGTGCGGCGGTCTTCTCGATGGTGGTCATCAGTTGGCTCCCGAGAACTCGGCGCGGCGCGCGACGATCCAGCGCGCCAGTGCGTTGACGCCGAAGGTGAGGACGAAGAGGACGAGACCGGTGGCGATGAGCACGCTGATGCCGTCACCGTAGGCCTCCGGGAACGACAGGGCGATGTTTGCGGGAATGGTGGTCGGGTTCGTCGCGGTGAGGAGCTCGAAGGTGACCACGCCCGACACGGACAGCACCATGGTCACGGCCATCGTCTCGCCGAGCGCGCGCCCGAGGGCGAGCATCGCCGCGGAGACCATTCCGCCGCGGGCGAAGGGGAGGACGGCCATCTTGATCATCTCCCAGCGGGTGGCGCCGAGCGCGAGAGCGGCTTCTTCGTGAAGTACCGGGGTCTGCAGGAACACCTCGCGGCAGATGGCGGTCATGATCGGCAGCACCATGATCGCGAGCACCAGGGCGGCGGTCAGGATGGTGCGGCCGGTGGCGGAGACCTGGCCGCCGAACAGCGGGATCCAGCCGAGGTATTCGTTCAGCCAGACGTAGAACGGCTGAGCCATGCCGGCGAAGACGAGGCCGCCCCAGAGGCCGAAGACGACGGAGGGCACGGCGGCGAGCAGATCGATGATGTAGCCGAGCACCGCGGAGATTCTGCGGGGCGCATAGTGCGAGATGAAGAGGGCGATGCCGATGGCGAAGGGTGCGGCGACGACCAGAGCGAGGATCGCCGACCAGATGGTGCCGAAGACGAGCGGCCACACGTACTCGAGGAACGAGCTGCCGTTGAGGATCGGGTTCTCGGCGGGGTCGGAGGTGAACGCCGGAACGGATTCGGCGATCAGGAAGACGGACACCGCGGCCAGCAGCACCAGGATGGTGATTCCTGCGGCCAGAGCGGTGCCCGAGAAGGCGAGGTCGCCAGGGCGGCGGCGTGCGCCGCGCTTGGTCTCGGTCTTCACGGGTGGGCGGTTGTCGGTGGTCGTCGCCATTTCTGTCCTTCGCCGGGAACCCATTGCCCCAGTATGTCTGCTGCGGGTCGGACGGGATATCCCGCCCTGCCCGACGGCGAGGCCGGGCAGGGCGGGATCAGGGGGATGATCAGCCGATCAGGGCGATCGCGGACTCGATCTGCGAGCGCAGGTCGTCCGAGATCGGGGCCGAGCCGGCGTTCTCGGCGGCGGCGTCCTGGCCCTCGGGGCTGGCGATGTAGGAGAAGTACGCCGCGACCAGTTCAGCGGTGTTCGCGTCCTCGTACTCGACGCAGCCGATGAGGTAGCTGACGAGGGCGATCGGGTAGACGCCGGACTCTTCGGTGCTGTAGTCCACCTCGAGGGCGAGGTCGCCCTCGCCGCGGCCCTCGACCTGCGGAGCCGAGTCGACGATCATCGCGGCGGCTTCGGCCGAGTAGGGGACGAACTCGCCACCGACGCCGACCGAGACGGTGCCGAGGTCGCCGACCTGCGAGGCGTCGGCATAGGTGATCGCGCCGTTGCCGTTGCGGGTCGCGTCCACGACGCCCGAGGTGCCCTGAGCGGCCTCACCGGAGTCGATCGGCCACACGCCGTCGGCCTCGTACTCCCACGCGCCGCCCGAGGCGGCCTCGAGGTAGGAGGTGAAGGTCTCGGTGGTGCCCGAGTCGTCCGAGCGGTGCACGGGCGAGATGGCGAGGTCGGGGAGCTCGACGTCGGGGTTGTCGGCGGCGATGGCCTCGTCGTTCCAGTTGGTGATGTCGCCGGCGAAGACGCTCGCGATGGTCTCAGCCGACATGTTCAGGCTGTCGATGCCCTCGAGGTTGAAGGCGACGGTGACCGGGGAGATGTACATCGGCAGCTCGACGATGCCGGCCTCTCCGTCAGCGGCGCACGCGGCGAAGCCGCCGGCGGCGATCTCCTCGTCGTTGAACGCGCGGTCCGAGCCGATGAAGTTGCTGGCGCCGGCGATGAAGTTCTCGCGGCCGGTGCCCGATCCGGTGGGCTCGTAGTTGACCGTGACGTCGGGGTTGGCGGTCTGGAAGTTCGCGACCCACGCCTCCTGGGCGGCGGTCTGCGACGAGGCGCCGGTGGCGTCGAGGGTGCCCGAGAGCGTGCTCGTCTCGTCGGTGGTGTCCGAGGCGGTGTCGGTGCCCTCGTTCGCGGCGCAGGCGGTCAGGGCGAGTGCGGCGACAGCGCCGAGGGCGCCGATCTTCGCAAGACGGTTGAGCTTCACTGTGAATCCTCACGTGTAGGGGTTGGGGTTGCGGGCCCGGTGCGGGGCTCGCCGTGCACGCTAAGCACGCAGCCTTAAGAGAGTGCGCGCGGGAGGTGAACGACTGGTGAACGGATGTTGTGCAGGAAGCCGGATCGCCCGAGCCGTGCGAAGGCGGCTTCGCGGAGTGGTTAGCGTGATGGTCATGTCCGAGATCACGAAGGCGGCGCGCGTGGCCGTGGATGCGACCGTCTGACGTGCCCGCAGACCTCGACCAGAGTGCGCTCGATCGCGCATCCCTCGCCACCCGACCGCGCACGCTCGTCGAGGTCTTCCGCGACACCGTCGCCCGGCACCCGGAGGCCTCGGCGCTCGATGACGGCGCCGGCGCCCTGAGCTACCGGGAGCTCGCCGCACTCGTCTCGCGCACCGCGGCGCGCCTGCACGAGGCCGGTGTTCGCCGCGGCGACCGCATCGGCATCCGGGTGCCGTCCGGCTCCCGGGATCTCTACGTGTCGATCCTCGGCGTGCTGGCCGCTGGAGCGGCCTATGTGCCGGTCGACGCCGACGACACCGACGAGCGCGCCGCGCTCGTGTTCGGCGAGGCGGCGGTGACCGGGATCATCGGCACCGGCGGCGTGTATGTGCCGACTGTTCCCGCCTCGGGCGGTGGGGCGGCGACCGGGCCGGCGGCGCTCTACGCCGACGCCGCGCCCCACCCGAGCACGAGCGCGATCGCCGCGGTGCCTCCGCCCACCGTCGACGACGACGCGTGGATCATCTTCACCTCGGGCTCGACGGGCGTTCCGAAGGGCGTGGCGGTCACGCACCGCAGCGCGGCGGCGTTCGTCGACGCCGAGGCGAACCTCTTCCTGCAGGATGCGCCCCTGGCGCCGGGGGATCGTGTGCTCGCGGGACTCTCAGTCGCCTTCGACGCGTCGTGCGAGGAGATGTGGCTCGCGTGGCGCCACGGCGCCTGCCTCGTCCCCGCGCCGAGGTCGCTCGTGCGCTCCGGCGACGATCTCGCCCCGTGGCTGCTTCGGCAGAGCATCACCGCGGTCTCGACCGTTCCGACCCTCGCGTCGATGTGGCCGGGCAGCGCGATCGAGAACGTGCGCCTGCTGATCTTCGGAGGCGAGGCCTGTCCTCCCGAACTGGCCGCTCGTCTGGCTGCGGAGGACCGCGAGGTCTGGAACACCTATGGCCCGACCGAGGCGACCGTCGTGGCCTGCGCTGCACCGCTTGGAGGGGACGGTCCCGTGCGGATCGGCCTGCCGCTGGACGGATGGATGCTCGCGGTCGTCGACGCCGACGGGAACCGCGTCGGTGAAGGCGAGGCGGGAGAGCTCATCATCGGCGGCGTCGGCCTCGCCCGCTACCTGGACCCGGAGAAGGACGCGCAGAAGTACGCGCCGATGCCCTCGCTCGGCTGGGAGCGCGCGTACCGTTCGGGCGATCTCGTGCGCTACGAACGCGAGGGGCTCATCTTCCAGGGGCGCGCCGACGATCAGGTGAAGATCGGGGGCCGCCGGATCGAACTCGGCGAGGTCGAGGCCGCGCTCGGAGATCTCCCCGGCGTGGCCGCTGCCTGCGCTGCCGTTCGCAAGACGGATGCCGGAGTGTCGGTGCTCGTCGGATACGTCGTCACCGAGGCCCCCCTCGACCGCGCCGCCGCGCGGGCGCGGCTCACCGAGCGACTCGCCGCCGGGGTCGTCCCGATCCTCGCGGAGGTCGACGACCTTCCCGTGCGGACCTCCGGCAAGGTCGACCGCGCCGCGCTGCCGTGGCCCCTCCCGGGCGCCGATGACACCGCCGACGGGCTCACCGACGACGAGGCATGGCTCGCGGAGCAGTGGCAGGCGGTGCTCGGCATGCCGATCACCGATGCCGCCGCGGACTTCTTCGACCTCGGCGGCGGGTCTCTGGCGGCGGCGCAGCTCGTCTCGCGCATCCGCGCCCGGGTTCCGGAGTTCTCCGTCGCCGACATCTACGACGTCCCACGGCTCGCGGCGATGGCGTCGGCGATCGGGGCCGTGGCCGCGGCGACACCGGTGGGGGAGTACTCCACGCCGAAGCCGACGCCGCGGCGGATGCAGTGGCTGCAGTCGCTCCTCGGTGTGCCGCTGTTCATCGTCACGGGTGTGCGCTGGCTGCTCTACCTGCTGACCGCGAGCGCGCTGCTGCGGCTCGTGCCGGGGTTCGACGTGCTTCCCGAGGTGCCGTGGTGGGTCCTCGTGGTGGGCCTGCTGCTGTTCGCGACACCGTTCGGCCGGATGGGGATCGCCGCGCTCGCGGCGCGACTGCTGCTGTCCGGTGTGAAGCCGGGCGACTATCCCCGGGGCGGCTGGGTGCACCTGCGGCTGTGGCTCGCCGACCAGTTCGCCGACCAGATCGACGCGGTGGGTCTGGCCGGCGCACCGTGGGTGACGTTCTATGCGCGGCTGCTGGGGGCGAAGATCGGCCGCGACGTCGACATGCACACGCTCCCGCCGATCACCGGGATGCTCGAGGTCGGTTCGCGCGCATCGATCGAGCCGGAAGTCGACCTGACCGGCTCCTGGATCGATGGTGACCGCGTGCGCGTCGGGCCGGTGCGCATCGGGGCGGATGCCGCGGTCGGCGCACGGAGCACGCTCGCGCCCGGGACGCGCATCGGCCGTCGGGCCGAGATCGCCCCCGGGTCGGCGGTGTTCGGCCGCGTGCGCGCCGATCAGAGATGGGCCGGCTCGCCCGCGGTGCGCGTGGGTGCGGCCGGCGACGACCGCTGGCCCGAAGACGCCCCGCCCCCGGCGCGCCGCTGGCTCACCGCCTACGCGGCATCGTCGGTCTTCCTCGGGCTCCTGCCGATCGGCCCGCTGGCCGTCGGCGGGCTGGTTCTCGCGGTGGGAGCGAGCGGCGCAGACACTCTCGGCGCGTTCTTCGCCAGTGCCGCCGCATGGCTGGTTCCCGCGGTGATCGCGGCGGGCGTGGTCTATGCGGGAGCCGTCGTGCTCGGCGTGCGCCTGCTGGCGATCGGCCTGACGGAGGGGACTCATCCGGTGCGATCGCGGATCGGATGGCAGGTGTGGACGACCGAGCGGCTTCTCGATTCCGCGCGCCAGTTCCTCTTCCCGCTGTACTCGAGCCTGTTCACCCCGGTCTGGCTGCGCCTGCTCGGAGCACGGGTGGGCAGGAACGTCGAGGCCTCGACGGTTCTGCTGCTGCCGTCGATGACGCGCATCGAAGACGGGGCCTTCCTCGCCGACGACACGATGGTCGCCTCCTACGAGCTCCGCAAGGGCTGGATGCGCATCGGAAGGGTGCGCATCGGCAAACGGGCCTTCCTGGGGAATTCCGGGATGGCCGGTCCCGGCCATCGCGTTCCCAAGGACGGCCTGGTCGCCGTGTTGTCGGTGGCACCCGAGAAGGCGAAGGCCGGCTCGTCCTGGCTCGGCTCACCGGCCGTGCGCCTGCGACGCGTCGCGACCGAGGTCGACGAGAGCCGCACCTATCGGCCCGGGGCGGGATTGCGTGTCGCTCGCGCGACATGGGAGCTTCTGCGCATCGTGCCGGTGATCGTCAGCTGCGGGCTCGGGCTCGGCGTGCTGTTCGCCCTCGCGGCGCTGTGGGAGGGCGTGGGGCCGGTGTGGACGCTCGTGCTGTCGGGACCCGTCCTTCTGCTCGCGGGCGGTCTCGCGGCCGCGGTGACGACGCTCGCGAAGTGGCTCATCGTCGGACCCATCCGTGCGGGGGAGAAGCCGCTGTGGTCGAGCTTCGTGTGGCGCACCGAGGTCGCCGACACGTTCACCGAGATGGTCGCCGCGCCGTGGTTCGCGCGGGCGGCCGCCGGAACGCCGGCGCTCGCCGTCTGGCTGCGTTCACTGGGTGCGACGATCGGGCGGGGGGTCTGGTGCGACTCCTACTGGCTGCCGGAGCCCGACCTCGTCACCCTCGGCGACGGTGCGACGGTCAACCGCGGCTGCGTTGTGCAGACGCACCTGTTCCATGATCGAATCATGAGCATGGATGCCGTCGAACTCGAGTCCGGGGCGACCCTCGGACCGCACAGTGTGATCCTGCCCGCGGCGACCATCGGCGCCGACGCCACGGTCGGTCCGGCATCCCTCGTCATGCGCGGGGAGCACGTGCCGGTGGGCTCGCGTTGGAGCGGCAACCCGATCGGCCCCTGGCGTGCGGTCAAGGTCCGCGCCTACCAGACGACCTCGTGAGCGACGCGTACACGCCCTCGAGCGGCGACGCGTCGTACGACGTGGAATCCTACGACCTCGATCTCCGATACGCCGTCCGGACCAATCACCTCGAGGCCCGCGCGACCCTCAACGCGGTCGCCGTGACCGACCTCGGTGCGTTCTCGCTCGACCTCATCGGACTTCGTGCGACGCGCGTGACCGTCGATGGCGTGCCCGCGAAGTTCCGGCAGGGACCGCGCCACCTCCGCGTGAGCGTGCCGCATCCGGTCGCCGCGGGTGAGCGGTTCTCGACGGAGGTGCGCTACGCGGGAAGGCCCTCTCCCCGCAGGTCGACGTGGGGGCAGATCGGGTGGGAGGAGCTCGAGGAGGGCGCGCTGGTCGCGTCGCAGCCGGTCGGGGCGCCCACGTGGTTCCCCTGCAACGATCGCCCCGACAACCGGGCGCGCTTCACCGTGGCCGTGACCGCGGATGCCGGCTACACCGTCGCCGCCACGGGACGCCGCGTCTCGGTGACCAAGCAGGGGCGTTCGACGCGCTGGGAGTTCCGCAGCGACGTCCCGACCGCCACCTATCTCGCGGCCGTGCACATCGGGCCCTACCGCGAGAAGTCGCTGGGACCCGCGACGGTCTTCACGCCGGGCGCCTTGGCGGTGCGGGCGCGCCGGGCTCTGTCCGACGTGCCCCGCATGATCGCGTGCTTCGAGGAGACTTTCGGGACCTATCCGCAGGAGGCGTGCACCCTGGTGGTGACTCCCGATGATCTCGAGATCCCGCTGGAGGCGCAGGGACTCGCCGTCTTCGGCGCGAACCATCTCGAACCGGAGTACGAGCGGCTGATCGCCCATGAGCTCGCCCACCAGTGGTTCGGCAACAGCGTCGGGATCGGCGCGTGGCGAGACATCTGGCTCAATGAGGGCTTCGCCTGCTACGCCGAGTGGGTGTGGTCCGAGGCCTCGGGCGGGCCCACGATCGAGGATCTCGCGGCCACAGCCCACAGCCGCGTTCGAGACCTCCGTGCCGACATCGTGATCGGAGACCCGGGGGCCCGAGACATGTTCGACGATCGGGTCTACAAGCGCGGCGCGCTCACCCTCCTTGCCGTGCGCCGCACCATCGGCGCCGAGGCGTTCGCGCAGCTGCTGACCGCGTGGACCGGCCGCCACCGCCATGCTCTGGTGTCGACGGACGACTTCATCGCGCTGGCGGAATCGTTCGCGGGCCGCCCGATGGCGGCGTTCTTCGACGAGTGGCTCTACGCCCGCGAGCTTCCGCCGCTTCCCGCGGACGCGTGAGGTCTCGGCCTGTCATGCCGAGCGCCACGCCGCACTGAGGACGGACCCGGGCGGTCCCGGCAGATCGCGCCCGCGCACGTCGGGGGCCGACGGGAGGGACGCCGTCCAGGTCGAACCCGCGGTGTGCACGACGACGGATGTCGGGTCGAGGCGCAGGAGCCGGCCGTCGGCCTTGGCGGCAGCCTCGAGACGCACCCACTCCCGGAGGGTGGCGACACCGACCACGTCGGAGGCGTCCGAGGCGTCGCCGCGCTCCGCGTCGATGCCGAAGCCGACGAGTCCGCGTCCGTCGATGACAGCCGCGACCGCGGTCGCCACCCGATTCATGCCGTCCCGGACATACGTCGTCGATGCGAGAAGTCCGCCGGGAGTCAGCCGCGGTGCGCCGTGGTCCCCACCGCACCGGGCGCACACGCGCGACACGTCGCACCCGGGAGCGAGGCGGCGCAGCAGCTCGTCGGCGACGGCGCGTCGGGGGCCATCCGCGACGGGTGCCCACGCGACCTGGATCGCCTCCACGTCACACGCCGGCGTCGTGCTTCTCGGTCGCGACGATGCCCGAGGCCGGGTCGTCGGCCGAGAGGTGCACGACCGAGAACTCTCCCGTGTCCAGCGCCGACGCGCTGCCCAGATACGAGCCCGGGATGCTGCCGGCCGCGAGCGCGAGCTCGCTGACGATGTCGGGAAGCACGGGGCCATGACTGCAGAGAACGACGGGCCGGCGCGCGCGGATCCGATCACCGACGATGCGCCGCACATCCGACCGCCCCTCCTCCCACGCATCCTGGCTGATCCCCGGCTCGAGGTGCACCTTGCAGCCCAGGGCGGCCGCGAGCGGACGCACCGTGCTGGCGCACCGCACCGCGGGGCTGGAGACGATCCTGCGTACGCCGAACGCGACAAGCGGGCCGACGAGCTCGTTCGCCTGCCGGCGCCCGCGCGGGGCGAGCGGACGCTCGGCGTCGACCTCGCCGTCGAACGCGTCCCGCGAGACGGCCTTCGCATGCCGGAGGATCACGAGCGGGAAGGTGCGCAAGGCCCCCTCGTCGAGGAAGGCGCGGAATCGCTCGACGATCTCGACGTCGACGGGATAGCTGAGGCGCTTCACGGCCTTCTTCAGCGACACCCACTCGAGCGCGGCGATCTCCTTGTTCGGCGTGAACGAACTCGCCCGGATCGCGGCGTCGGTCGCCTCGGCGGCCCAGTAGTGCACGATCTTCTCCCGTGATGACGGAAGCCGGTAGTGGGAGACGCCGATGTGCACACCGAGGCTCACACGGATGCCGGTCTCCTCGTGGATCTCGCGCGCGGCCGTCTCGGGCAGGGTCTCCCCGGGGTCGACCTTGCCCTTGGGTAGGCTCAGGTCGCGGTACTTCGTGCGGTGCACGAGCAGGATGCGCAGCTTGCCGTCGACGACTCGCCACACCACCCCGCCGGCGGCGTAGACGACGGCCGAGCTCATCGCACCGCCCGTGCTCGACGGCGTCGCCGCACGTCGTGCATGGTGCGATCCTGCAGGTCCAGCAGCGGTGCGCCGTCGGCGCTCTGGGCGTGGCGCGTCCATTCCGCGTCCGCGCCCAGCCACCACGAGCTGGTGCTGTCGCTCATCGCGAGGGTGAACAGATCGTCCAGTTCGCGGAGGTGGGCGGGGGCGACGACCCGCACGAGCGCCTCGATGCGTCGATCGAGGTTCCGGTGCATCATGTCGGCGCTGCCGATGTACATCTGCGGATCGCCGTCGTTCTCGAACGCGAAGATGCGGGAATGCTCGAGGTAGCGCCCGAGGATGCTCCGCACCGTGATGTTCTCGCTCAGACCCGGCACACCGGGACGGAGGGAGCAGATGCCGCGCACCCAGACCTCCACGGGAACCCCCGCCTGGCTGGCGCGGTACAGCGCGTCGATGATCTGCTCGTCGACCATCGAGTTGACCTTGATCCGCACCCGGGACGGCTTGCCGGCCAGCGCGTTCTTGCGCTCCTTGTCGATGAGCCGGAGGAGCCCCTTGCGCAGGTGCAGTGGAGCGACCAGGAGCCGCTTGAACTTCTTCTCGATCGCGTATCCGCTCAGTTCGTTGAACAGGCGGGTGAGGTCGCGGCCGACCTCGTCGTCGACGGTGAACAGGCCGAAGTCCTCGTACAGCCGACTGGTCTTGGGGTTGTAGTTCCCCGTCCCGACGTGGCTGTAGTGGCGCAGCACCCCCTCCTCCTCGCGGATCACGAGGGCGAGCTTGCAGTGCGTCTTGAGTCCGACGAGGCCGTACACGACGTGCACGCCCGCCTTCTCGAGCTTGCGCGCCCAGACGATGTTGTTGGCCTCGTCGAAGCGCGCCTTCACCTCGACGAGAGCGAGAACCTGCTTGCCGGCCTCTGCCGCGTCGATGAGCGCTTGGATGATCGGGCTGTCGCCCGACGTGCGGTACAGCGTCTGCTTGATGGCCAGAACGTGGGGATCCTTCGCCGCCTGCTCGAGGAAGCTCTGCACACTCGTCGCGAACGACTCGTAGGGGTGGTGCACGAGCACATCCGCCTTGCGGATCGCGGTGAAGATGTCGCTGCGCTCGGTGTTGTCGCCCGGCTGGAAGGCGAGCGCCGTCGTGGGCAGGTGCGGCGGGTAGTGCAGATCGGGGCGATCGATGCGCGCCAGATCGAACAGGCCGCGCAGGTCGAGCGGCCCCGGCAGGCGGTAGACCTCCTGCTCGGTGATGTCGAGTTCGTTCACCAGGAGCTCGAGTGTGAGGTCGTCCATGTCGTCGGTGACCTCGAGGCGGATGGGAGGTCCGAAGCGCCGGCGCATGAGCTCGGCCTCGAGCGCCTGGATGAGGTTCTCGGTCTCGTCCTCCTCGATCACGAAATCCTCGTTGCGCGTGAGGCGGAACGCGTGATGATCGAGCACCTCCATCCCCGGGAACAGGTCGCTGAGGTTGTTGGCGATGAGGTCCTCGAGCGGCAGATACCGCACCCCGTCGTCGTCGCGCGAGACCTCAACGAACCGCGGGAGCATGGGCGGCACCTTCAGCCGCGCGAACTCCTGACGGCCGGTTCGGGCGTTGCGGATGCGGATCGCCAGGTTCAGCGACAGCCCGGAGATGTACGGGAAGGGGTGCGCCGGGTCGACCGCGAGCGGCATGAGCACGGGGAAGACCTGGGTCTGGAAGTAGGTGTAGAGCTTCGCCCGGTCGTCGTCGTCGAGCGCATCGTAGGAGAGCACCTCGATGCCGTTGCGGGCCATCGCGGGCTTCACCAGATTGGTCCACGCCGCGGCATGACGCACCTGAAGGGCGTGCGCCTCGGCGGAGATGTCGGAGAGCACCTCGTGGGGCGAGCGCCCGACGTTGGTGGGCACCGCCAGTCCCGTGACGATGCGGCGCTTGAGGCCGGCGACGCGCACCATGAAGAACTCGTCGAGGTTGCTGGCGAAGATCGCGAGGAAGTTCGTCCGCTCCAGGAGCGGTGTCAGCTCGTCCTCGGCAAGCTCCAGCACGCGCTGGTTGAAGGCGAGCCAGCTCACCTCCCGATCGAGGTAGCGGTGCTCGGGCAGCTGCGCATCGAAGCTCTCGGACTGGTCGAAGTCATCGTCGTCGGCATCGCCGAGACCGGCATCGAGAACCTCTGGTTCGATCATCCCCTCATCATTGCAGGACGAAGGTGACCGCGGTGTGAACGCGGCGGGCTACGACGCTTCGCCGCGTTCGCGCGGCGTCGGGACCTGGTCGTCCTCGTAGACGTTGAAGCGGTAGCCGACGTTCCGGACCGTCCCGATGAGCTGCTCCAGGTCGCCGAGCTTGGCGCGCAGGCGACGAACGTGCACGTCGACCGTGCGGGTGCCGCCGAAGTAGTCGTATCCCCACACCTCGCTGAGAAGCTGCTCGCGCGTGAAGACCCGCGAGGGATGCGTGGCGAAGAAGTGCAGGAGCTGGAACTCCTTGTAGGTCAGATCGAGCGGCTTGCCGTGCACCTTCGCGGAGTACGACGACTCGTCGATGGAGATGCCGGACGTCTGGATGCGGCTCGAGCCCTGGTCCTGGCTCTTGCGGCCGATGGCGAGGCGGATGCGCGCATCCACCTCCGCGGGACCGGCGGTCACGAGGATCACGTCGTCGACGCCCCAGTCGGTCGACACGGCGGTCAGTCCGCCCTCGGTGACGATGAGGATCAGCGGAGCGTCGGCGCCGGTGGTGTTCAGGATCTTGCTGAGCGACTTCGCGCCGACCAGGTCGACGCGCGCGTCGATGAAGATGACGTCGGAGCTCGGTGCGTTCACCAGCTGCGCGGCTTCGGCCGGGATCTGCCGTACGCGATGACTCAGCAGTTCGAGCGAGGGCAGGACAGGGCCGCCCCCCTGTGCGGAGCTGAGAACCAGAAGCTGTGCCAAGACGCCATCCTCTCGGCGTCGAACACGCCGTGGCCCCATATTAGAGCGTGGGCGACACCGGCTCCGAAACGCCCCGCTTGGCGCCCGGCTCCGCGTGCGCGAGAATGGTCGCGATGTCCACCCCACCGCTCGCACCGCGTTCGACCTTCGGCGGCGTCGTCGCCGTCTGGATCGTCGCCGCGATCGTCGGCATCGCGATCGGACTGTTCGTGCCGGCCGAGTGGCGCGCCGCGTGGATGCCGGTGGGACTCGGCGGGTGCCTGATCCTCGCCTTCGCCGTGCAGCTGTCCTACGGGCGCTCATACCGCTTCATCCAGCGCGTGGCCGCGAGCGTCGTCGGAGCCCTTCTGATCCTGGGCGTGATCAGCCTCGGGTTCGGTCTCGCGTCGGTGGTTCCGGGATAGAGTGGTCGACATGGATCTCGTGGCGCTGGAACTCTTCTTCATCGGCCTTCTGGGTCTGGCTTCGCTGGCGATCGTGTTCATCTCCGGCGTCGTCGTGAAGAACCTGTATCGCGGCCAGCGCTGACGGGGCGCGTCGTGCTCGATCTGCCGACCGACATCGCCGCAGACCTCGCCCCGCTCTCCTGGCTCATCGGGGTGTGGGAGGGCACCGGCGTTCTGGACTACACCGCCGGCGACACCCGCTTCTCGGGTGAGTTCACCCATCGGGTGAGCTTCAGCCACGACGGCGGAGACCACCTGAACTACTCCGCCGACGCCTGGACGATCGGTGCCGACGGCGGCCGTGTGCCGCTGGTCGCCGAGGTCGGCTTCTGGCGTCTGGAGCGTCCGGCCATCGCCACCGACGCAGGCCCGGCCCTGCTGCCGCCGCGCGCGCCCGGACCCGCTCGCACGGCCGATGACGTCGAGAAGCTCCGCAACGCCGAGGGCGGGTTCGACATCCAGGCCCAGATCGTCCACTCCGACGGCGTCGGCGAGCTCTATCTCGGTCAGATCAAGGGGCCGCGCATCGACCTGGCCACCGACGCGGTCGTGCGCACCGCCGGTGCGCGGGAGTACGCCGCGGCGACCCGCATGTACGGCCTCGTCGAGGGAGATCTGCTCTGGGCGTGGGACATCGCCGCTCTCGCACACGACCTGCGCTCGCACGCGTCGGCACGTCTGAAGCGCGCGGAGTGACGGCGATGATCGATTCTGCGCGCGTGCCCGGGGCGGTGATCGAGGGCGGAGTGCTCCAGCACCTCGGGTCACCGCTCGGCGAGCAGCGCGCCCTTGCCGGCGGTCGGGCGGTGGCCGTGCTCGGCGACCGCCGCGTGCTCGCTGTCACCGGCGAGGACCGGCTGTCGTGGCTGGACTCCCTGACATCGCAGGCGCTGCGCACCCTCGAGCCCGGTGTCAGCACCGAGCTGCTCGTGCTCGACCCGCAGGGGCGAGTCGAACATGCCGCTGCCGTGCTCGACGACGGCGAGACGACCTGGCTGCTCGTCGACGCCGGCGACGCCGACGCGCTCTTGACCTGGCTGCAGCGGATGCGGTTCCGGCTTCGGGTCGCGCCCCGCGACGCCGGCGACGAGTACACCGTGGTGGGCGGAGCGCCCGATGCGGTGGCGCCGTGGGCGGCATCCGTCGACGGCAGGCCGCTCGTGTGGCGCGACCCCTGGCCCGACGTGGCCGTGGGCGGCTGGGCCTATGCCGCGACCGATCCCCACCCCGGGGGCCAGCGCGGATGGGGCGAGGCGCTCGTCACGTCCGACCGGGCCGATGCGCTGGTCGAGGCCGCCGCGCGAGGAGAGGCGGCCCTCGCCGGGGCGATCGCCGCCGACGCCCTTCGCGTCGCCGCCTGGCGGCCCCGGTGGGCCGCCGAGGTCGACGGGCGGCTGCTGCCCCATGAGGCCGACTGGCTGCGCACCGCCGTGCACCTGGACAAGGGGTGCTATCGCGGGCAGGAGACCGTCGCCAAGGTGCACAACCTGGGGCACCCTCCGCGCCGCCTCATCTCCCTGCATCTCGACGGCAGCGACAGCGTGCTGCCCGAACGAGGCGCCGCGGTGCGCGCCGGTGGCGACGTGGTCGGCGAGATCACGTCCGCAGCGCTGCATTTCGAAGACGGCCCGATCGCCCTGGCACTCGTCAAGCGATCCGCGCCGGTCCCGGGCACGCTCACGGTGGACAGCCCGGCGGGTGACATCGCCGCGGCTGCCGAGACGATCGTTCCGCCCGATGCCGGGCGCACCGCAGCGGTCCCGCGCATGCCGCGGCTCGGGCGACGCACCGCGGCCGGGTGAGATGAGCGACGCGCCGCCGCCGCTGACCGAGGCGATCCCGGTCGGATGGCGTGCCCAGCTCGATCCCCGACCGCGGCTGAGGCGGCTGCGCGACTCGGCGAACGCCATCGTGCAGATCGTGGTCGCCGCGACGGCGGCGTACGCCTTCGCCCACTATCTCCTCGGGCATCCGGCACCGCTCATCGCGGCGACGGTCACCGTCTCCAGCCTCGGTCTCGTGCGCGACGCGCGGCCACGACGCGTGCTGCAGACCGTGCTCGGCATGCTCGTGGGCATCCTCGTCGCCGAAGTGATCGCGATGGTCGCGGGGTCGGGCTGGTGGCAGCTGGCGATCGCGCTCGCCGTCACGATGACCGTCGCACGCCTGCTGTCGGCCCACGCCGGGTTCACGATCGCGGCGGCGATCCAGGCCATCATCGTGATCGTCGTCCCGGCGGAGACGCCCTTCCTGAGACTCGTGGACGGCGTGGTCGGCGGGATCGCCGCCCTCGCGGTGACCGCCCTGATCCCGCGGAACCCGCACAAGGCGGAACGTCGGGATGCGGCGGCCCTGTTCCTCGCGGTGCAGAAGACGATGGACACCCTCGTGCAGTCGCTGCGACGCGGCGACAGGCTGCGCGCGGAGCGCGGTCTGCAGCGGGCGCGGGCGCTGCAGAAGCACGTCGACCGCTGGGCCGACTCGCTCGATTCCGGCCTGTCGATCGCGCGCATCTCGCCGTTCCTGCACCGCGCCCGCGGCGAGCTGCTGCGGCACGACCGCGTGCGGCAGGCGATGGATCTCGCCACCCGCAATCTGCGGGTGGTCGCGCGGCGGGCGGTGTATCAGACCGACGACCGTCGCCCACGGGTCGTCGTCGCCGAGACGCTGGCCGAGATCGCGCGCGTGATGGCGCTGGTCGAGGACTCGCTCGACGACATCGCGCTCGCACCGGCCGCGCGCGAGGCCGGGAGGGCGGTGGCCTCCCGGCTGGACCCGCGCATGATCCTTCCCGACGCGGACCTGGGGGAGCAGAACCTCATCGTCGCGATGCGCCCGCTCGTGACCGACCTGCTCACGGCCACCGGCATGACACCTGACGAGGCGCGGGAGTGCCTGCCGCGTCTGTGATCCTCGGGGTCACGGCTGCGGTGCGACCGCCTCCCACGGGATGGTGACCTCTCCCAGGCGCCACCTCGATCGTTCCCGCAGCGGCCATCCGGATGCCGCCGTGACCTCGAGCGTCCGGCGCCACCGGTCCACCGGACCGAAGGCTCCCAGCGCGGCCGAGCGCTTCCACGATGCCGCGAGGTCGCGCAGGAACGCGTGCACCGGCTCGCCGGGCACATTGCGGTGGATGAGCGCCTTGGGCAGTCGCTCGGCGGCGACGGCGGGGGAGTCGAGGTCGGTCAGGCGCAGCGAGAGGGTGAGGGTCGCCGGACGCCCGTCCGCGCCGACGGCGATCCACGTCGCGACCCGGCCGA
The DNA here is from genome assembly GCF_042846595.1 of Microbacterium sp. MTN4-26. Classification (NCBI taxonomy): domain Bacteria; kingdom Bacillati; phylum Actinomycetota; class Actinomycetes; order Micrococcales; family Microbacteriaceae; genus Microbacterium; species Microbacterium sp. MTN4-26. The sequence continues at coordinate 144,329 of NZ_BTGO01000004.1, read as the reverse complement.
TCTCATCGCACGTGCCCTCCACCAGCACGCCTCCCGGCTGCAGGCGCGCGGCCATGCGAGCCCACGCATCGGCGACGTCGGGTTCGTCGTACTGCCGCAGCACGTTGAAGGATCGGATGGCGACCGGTCGACGACCGCCGGGAGTGGGGATCTCGAAGCCGCCCCGCGCGAACGACACGGCCGCCGTCGCCGCGAACGTCGTCTCGCCGGCGCGCACCCGCTCGAGCTGCGCGGTGGCGCGCGCGACGCGTTCCGGATCGATCTCGAGGCCGTGGACCTCGACGTCGCGCCGCGCCCGCGCCAGACGCGCGTGCAGTTCGAGCGAGGTGACTGCGCTCGCACCGAAACCCAGGTCGACCACAAGCGCATCGTCCGTGCGCCGCAGAGCCGGGTGGCGGGCCAGCCAGCGATCGACGCGACGGAGCCGGTTCGTCCCGGTCGTGCCGCGCGTGGCGCGCCCCACGACCGCGCCGCGCGAGGGGGGAGGAGACGAGGCCACGAGACCATCCTCGCAGTCAGTAGGATTGCGGGTATGAGCGAGCCGTACACGCTGATCCTCCTCCGCCATGGCCAGAGCGAGTGGAACAAGACCAACCAGTTCACCGGGTGGGTCGATGTCCGCCTCACCGAGCAGGGGAAGTCCGAAGCCGCCCGCGGCGGCTCGCTGCTCGCCGAATCGGGGATGCTCCCCGACGTGCTGCACACGTCGCTGCTGAGCCGCGCCATCCAGACCGCCGACATCGCCCTCGACGCCGCCGACCGGCTCTGGATCCCGGTCAAGCGCACGTGGCGCCTCAACGAGAGGCACTACGGCGCGCTGCAGGGCAAGGACAAGGCGCAGACCCTCGAGGAGTTCGGCGAGGAGCAGTTCATGCTGTGGCGTCGATCCTTCGATGTTCCGCCGCCGCCGCTTCCGGCAGACGCCGAGTACAGCCAGGTGGGCGACCCGCGCTACGCCGGCATCGACGGCGACGTGCCCGAGACCGAGTCGCTCAAGCTCGTCATCGATCGCATGCTGCCGTACTGGCACAGCGACATCGTTCCCGACCTCCAGGCGGGCAAGACGGTGCTGGTCACGGCCCACGGCAACTCGCTGCGCGGCCTCGTCAAGCACCTCGAGGGCATCAGCGACGACGACATCGCCGCGCTGAACATCCCGACCGGCATCCCGCTCGTCTACCGCCTCGACGACTCCCTGACCCCTCTCGGCCCGGGCGAGTACCTCGACCCGGAGGCCGCCGCCGCCGGCGCCGCCGCGGTCGCCTCGCAGGGCAAGGGCTGACCTCCCGACGCACGAACGAAGGGCGGGCTCCGCGATGCGGGCCCGCCCTTCGTCTGTGTCAGGTCAGTCGGACGTGACGATCGTGGTGTCGATCTCCTGGTCGTGGCTGGCCCAGTCGCCCGTGGCGAGGTAGAGCACCTTCTTCGCCACCGAGACGGCGTGGTCGCCGAAGCGCTCGTGAAAGCGGCTCGCGAGCGTCGCGTCGACGGTCGCCGACGCCTCGTGGTCCCATGACTCCGACAGCACCTTCTCGAAGACGCTGACGTGCAGCTCGTCGATCTTGTCGTCGATCTCCCGGATCTGCTCGGCCAGCCGGAGGTCCTCGGTGCGCAGCAGGTCGGTGAGGGTCCGCGCGGCGGCCACGTCGAGCTCGCCCATCTTGGTGAAGGTGGACTTCAGCCCGTGGGGAACGACACGCTCCGGGAAGCGCATGCGCACGAGCTGGGCGACGTGCTCGGCGATGTCGCCCATGCGCTCGAGCGATGCGCTCATGCGCAGCGCGCTGACGACGATGCGCAGATCGCGGGCGACCGGCTGCTGACGGGCGAGGATCTCGATGGCCAGCTCGTCGAGCGCCACCGCCTTCTCATCGATGATGATGTCGGCCTCGATGACCTCCTCGGCGAGCGAGACGTCGCTCTTCTCGAACGCGGTGGAGGCCTTCTCCATCGCGATCGTCACGAGTTCGGAGATCTCGACGAGACGTGACTGCACGTCTTCGAGGGTCTGGTGGAAGACTTCGCGCATTGCGGCACCTTTCCTTCGGTCGTGCGGGGTGCGGCCCCGGCGATTCTCGTCAGGGAAGGTTAACGAACGGTTCCCCCGGGGTGAATAGTACTGATCCCGCCGACCGGGCACCGGGACTTGCGCGAAGCCGCCGTTCGCGATCCGTTTACGCTGGTCCAATGACCACGACGGCTGCCGCGCTGCTCGCGCTCCTGGTCGGCTCCCTCATCGGCGCAGGCATCGCCGTCGTCATCTTCCTCTCCCTGCGTGCGCGTGACCGGGCTCAGGCCCACTCCTCCCGCGCGGTTCCGGACGGGATCCGCGAAGTGCTGCACGGCATGGAGGATCCCGCCGCGATCGTCGACGCCTCGTCGACCGTGCTCGCCGCGTCGTCGGCCGCGGCGCCGTACGGCATCGTCGAGGCCGCGGCGCTCGGCAGCGACGACCTGCGACGCGTGGCGAGGAAGGCGCGCGATGCCGCGAGCGTGACCGCCGAGACGCTCCGGCTGATGCGCGGCGCCCCGCCGGCCGAGTCGCGCCTCGTGACCGTGCGAGCCACGCGGGTGTCACCGCGCCTCACCCTCATCGTCCTGCGCGACATCACCGAGCGCGAGCGGGTGGAGCAGATGCGCCGCGACTTCGTGGCGAACACCAGCCACGAGCTGAAGACGCCGGTGGGGGCGGTGAGTCTGCTCGCCGAGGCCATCGAGTCGGCGGCCGACGACCCGGAGCAGGTGCGGGTGTTCGCGTCCCGGCTCACCGCGGAGGCCCAGCGCCTGGCGTCGCTCACCTCGCGCATCATGAATCTGTCGCGCCTGCAGGCCAGCGATGAGCTCAGCGAGATGCGCGATGTCGCCGTCGACGAAGTGCTCACCTCGGCGATCGAGTCCAGCATGATCCAGGCGGCGGCATCCGGGGTCGAGATCGTGCGGGGCGGCGACCGCGAGCTGTTCGTGCGCGGCGATGCGCAAGTGCTCTCCGAGGCCCTCAGCAACCTGATCGTCAACGCCGTCGCCTACTCGCCGCACGGGAGCAAGGTCGGGGTCGGGGTCAAACGCGTCGACGATGTCGTGGAGGTCGCCGTCACCGATCGCGGCATCGGCATCCCGGAGGCCGATCAGCAGCGCATCTTCGAGCGCTTCTACCGCACCGACCAGGCGCGCTCGCGCCGCACGGGCGGGACCGGTCTCGGCCTGTCGATCGTCAAGCATGCGGTCCAGCGGCACGGCGGAGAGGTGCGGCTGTGGTCGCGCCCCGGACGGGGTTCGACCTTCACCATCCGCCTGCCGCTGGTCGACGCGCCGCTCGACACCGCGACGGGCAAGCGCAAGAAGAAAAAGAAGAAGGACAAGATGAAGGCTCCCTTGAACGGAGAAATCCGATGACCCGCGTTCTCATCGTCGAAGACGAGCCCGACCTCGCCGACCCGCTCGCCTACCTGCTGCGGCGCGAGGGATACGAGGTCGAGACCGCCGAAGACGGCGCGCTCGCGCTGGCGGCGTTCCGTGAGCGGGGCGCGGACATCATCCTCCTGGACCTCATGCTGCCCGGCATGCCCGGCACCGAGGTGTGCCGCCAGGTGCGCACCGCCTCGCAGGTGCCGATCATCATGCTCACCGCCAAGGACTCCGAAGTCGACATCGTGGTGGGACTCGAGCTCGGGGCCGACGACTACGTCACGAAGCCGTACTCGACCCGGGAGCTGCTGGCCCGCATGCGCGCGGTGCTCCGCCGCAACGCGCAGGCCGAGGCCGACCTCGAAGACCACATCCTCGAGGGCGGCCGCGTGACGCTCGACATCGATCGCCACACCGTCTCGGTCGACGGCAGCGAGATCAGCATGCCCCTGAAGGAGTTCGAGCTGCTCGAGGTGCTCATGCGCAACGCGGGTCGCGTGCTGACCCGCGGTCAGCTGATCGATCGCGTCTGGGGCACGGACTACTTCGGCGACACCAAGACCCTCGACGTGCACATCAAGCGCATCCGCTCGCGCATCGAGCAGAGCCCGAGCGATCCCACGATGCTCGTGACCGTGCGCGGTCTGGGCTACCGCTTCGAGGCCTGAGCCCGACAACGACGAAGGCCCCGGAGGAGATCGAGATCTGCTCCGGGGCCTTCACCGCTTCGCGGCGCGGGTGGTCAGGGGACGAGCGGCGCGAGGTAGTCCTGTTCGCCGTCGAGGACCGGCACGGGCACGACGGTCGTCTCGCCGTCGCCCGACTGGAACGACATCGGGATGTCGGTGCCCGGCATCGCTCCGCCGAGGTCTTCGATCAGCAGCGGCTCGGTCTCATCGGACCCGAGGCTGATGACCGTGTTCGCGGGGACGCGGATCGTCGCGGTGCCCACCGACCCGGCGTCGCCGATGTCGATGCGGAGCGTCTCGGCGCTGTCGGTGCCGTTGACGACCGCGGCGACGAGGTTGCCTTGCTCGCCGTCGTCGGTGACCACGAGCACGTTTCGCACCTGCAGGGGACCGGAGGTGTCGGGGACCATCATCCCGTCACCCGGCGAGTACTGGATGGTCGTCGCCTGCGTGGAGATCATGCTGCAGCCGGTCGCCCCCAGGACGACGGCCGCGCCGAGCGTCAGAGACGCCAGTCGCCGCGCAGCGGTGCGGTTGTTCGAGATCACGGATCCTCCCGGGACGGATGACGGCATCGTCTCCGATTCTAGGGTGTCGCCGACACGGGTGCCGACCGGCGCCGTGACGGGCCGCCGCCCGCGGTGGAGAACCTTAGCGTATGTCGCCTGTGGTATTCTGGAGGTTGCCGAAGGGACATAACTCCATGCTTTTTGAGGTTGGCGAAACCGTCGTTTACCCCCACCACGGAGCGGCGACCATCATCGAGGTCAAAGACCGTGTGATCAGGGGCGAGACGAAGAAATACCTGAAGCTCAACGTCACCCAGGGGGATCTGGTCATCGAGGTTCCGGCGGAGAACGTCGACCTCGTCGGCGTCCGCGACGTGATCGGCAAGGAAGGCCTCGACAAGGTCTTCGAGGTTCTGCGCGCCCCCTTCACCGAGGAGCCCACCAACTGGTCCCGCCGTTACAAGGCGAACCTCGAGAAGCTCGCTTCCGGTGACGTCATCAAGGTGAGCGAGGTCGTCCGCGACCTGTGGCGCCGCGATCAGGACCGCGGGCTCTCCGCCGGCGAGAAGCGCATGCTCGCGAAGGCCAAGCAGATCCTGATCTCGGAGCTCGCCCTGGCCGAGAAGACCGACGAGGACAAGGCGAGCGTCATGCTCGACGAGGTGCTCGCGAGCTGATCTCCCCGGATGCCGTGAGCATCACACCCGTTCCCCGCGTCGCCGTCGTCGTCGTCGCGGCCGGCGCAGGCACCCGACTGGGCGCCGGCGGACCGAAGGCGCTCGTCGGCATCGACGAGCATTCGCTGCTGCGGCACTGCCTCGCCGGTGTGTTCCGCGCCGCCGCGGCGCAGGTGGTCGTCGTCGCCCCCGCCGGGCGGGAGGGCGACGCGCTGACCGAGGCGATCGAGGCGGCAGGCGAGCGGCGCGACCTCGTCACCGTCGTGACGGGAGGGGGCTCGCGCCAGGAGTCGGTGCGCGCGGGTCTGGCCGCCCTGTGGGGTGATGTCCGGTACGTGCTCGTGCATGATGCGGCGCGCGCGCTCACGCCGCCCGATGTCTTCGCGCGCGTGATCGCCGGTCTCGAAGCCGGCGCCGACGGCGTCATCCCGGTGCTGCCGGTGATCGACACGATCAAACGCGTCGAAGACCGAGCCGTCGTCGGGGCGGTGGACCGTTCCGAACTGTCCGCGGCGCAAACGCCGCAGGGTTTCCGCCGAGACGTGCTGGATGCCGCCTATCGCGCCGTCACGCGCGAGCACACCGACGATGCCGCGCTCATGGCCGAGGCGGGGCACGACGTGTCGGTCGTGGCCGGCGACCCGCTCGCGTTCAAGATCACCACGCCGGCCGACCTCGAGCGCGCCCGTCATCTCGTCGCGGCGGATCCGCTCCCGGTGCGCCACGCGACGCTCACCCCGACCGGCGGAGCGCCGAGCGTCGGCGTGGGCACGGACGTTCACGCCTTCGCGACGAGCGGCGACCTCCGTCTCGCGGGCCTGTCGTGGCCGGGGGAACCGGCCCTGGCGGGGCACTCCGACGGGGATGCGGTGGCACACGCCATCGTCGACGCCCTGTTGTCGGCGGCGGGTCTGGGAGACATCGGAACCCACTTCGGCACGGGCCGCCCGGAGTACGGCGGCGCGCACGGCGAGGTCTTCCTCACGCGCACGGTGGGCCTTCTCGGGGAGGCCGGCTGGCGCGTCGGAAACGTCGCGGTGCAGATCCAGGCGAACCGCCCGCGCTTCTCGCCGCGGCGGCTCGAGGCCGAGAGCGCGCTCTCGGCGGCTCTCGGCGGGGCGCCGGTCTCGGTGTCGGCCACGACGACCGACGGCCTCGGGTTCACGGGGCGCGGCGAAGGGGTGGCGGTCACCGCCGTCGCGCTGGTGCTGCCCGCCTGAACGGGAGCCGTCAGCCTTCGACGGCGAACGGCTCGGGATCGCGCGGAGTGCGCGCTCCCCACGCCAGCAGGGCCAGCCCCGCCCCGAGAACCCCGAGGCCGAGGAGAGCGACGGTCGGCAGGCGTTCGCCGAGCGCGACGACGCCGAGAAGGGTCGCCGTCAGCGGCTCACCCAGCGTGAGCGTCGCAGCCGTCGCGGCGGTGAGGCCGCTCAGTCCCCAGGTGAAGACGGTGTAGGCGACGGCGATCGTCGCCACCCCCAGCCACGCCGTCATGGCGATGCCCGCGGGGTCGGCCAGCCACGTCAGGTCGACGAACGGCAGCGCTCCGAGGGCCAGCACGCCGGAGCCGGCGCCCATCGCCCCGACGACGAGGAACGGATCCCACCCGGCGTCGAGCAGGCGGCGCTGGGAGACGGCGATCACGGCGAAGCTGGCGCCGGCGCCGAGCGACCCCGCGAGGCCGGCCGGGTCGGTGCCGGCCTCCCCGCCGCCGGCGAACCCGAGCATCACGACACCGGCGGTGGCGAGCGCGGTCGCGCCGATCCACGTCGCGGTCGGGCGGCGACGGGTGAGCATCCATTCGGCGACACCGGCGAGGACCGGCGCCGACCCCAGGGCGACCACCGTTCCCACCGCCACGCCGTTGCGTGCGGTGCCGAGGAAGAACAGCGGCTGGTAGACGGCCAGCGCGACGGCGGTCAGGGCCATCAGGGCGAGAGCCCACGGTGTCGCCCGAGGTCGCGGTGTCGGCGACCGCCGCGCTCGACGGGCGGCGAGGGGGAAGGTGATCGCGGCGATGGCGATTCCGCCCACGATCAGCCGCATCACGCCGACCGACAGCGGCGTGGTCCCGTCGGGGCCGAGCACCTGCGCGGTGCCGGTGGTGCCGAACAGCATCGCGGCGACCAGGACGGCGAGAACGTGCAGCACCACACCGTTCTACCCCACCTCAGTGCGCCGCCTCCCGGGGCGGCCGCTCGGCGCGCCGCGGGTAGGCTGGGCGGGTGACTCTCCGGCTCTACGACACCAAGGCGCAGCTCCTGCGCGACTTCGTGCCGATCGATCCCGCGAACGTCACCGTGTACGTCTGCGGCCCCACCGTGCAGTCGGGGCCCCACCTGGGGCATCTGCGCGGCGCGTTGAGCTTCGACATCCTTCGCCGCTGGCTCGCCCACCGGTACGACCGCGTGACCTTCGTGCGCAACGTCACCGACATCGACGACAAGGTGCTCGAGAAGGCCGTCGACGGCGAGCCGTGGTGGGCGCTGGCCTACCGCATGGAGCAGGAGTTCAGCCGCGCCTACGCGGCGATCGGCATCCTCCCGCCCACCTACGAACCGCGGGCGACCGGCTCCATCCCGCAGATGATCTCGCTGATCTCGCGACTGATCGATCGCGGTCACGCCTACGCCGCGGCGGGCGACGTCTATTTCGACGTGCGCTCCTGGGCCGCCTACGGAGACCTGACGCATCAGAAGGTCGACGCGATGGAGACCGCGGCCGACGCGGATCCGCGCGGCAAGCGCGATCCCCACGACTTCGCCCTCTGGAAGGGCGCGAAGCCGGGGGAGCCGGCCAGCGCGTCGTGGGATTCGCCCTGGGGCGCGGGGCGCCCGGGCTGGCACATCGAGTGCTCCGCGATGTCGCGCCGCTACCTCGGCGGCGACTTCGACATCCACGGCGGCGGCCTCGATCTGCGCTTCCCGCACCACGAGAACGAGCTGGCCCAGTCCACCGCCGCCGGCGACGGCTTCGCCCGGTACTGGGTGCACAACGGCCTCGTGACCGTCGGCGACCAGAAGATGTCGAAGTCGATCGGCAACGTCCTGCTCGCCGACGAGGTGCTCGCCGACCGTGACCCGCTTGTCGTGCGCTACGCGCTCGCCGGCGCCCACTACCGGTCGAGCCTGGACATCTCCGCGTCGAGCTTCGTCGAGGCCGAGGCCGCGCTCGAGCGCATCCGAGGCTTCCTCGACCGCGCCGTGCGCACGCTGCGCGACGACACGGTCGACCTGCACGTGACGGCCGAGATCCCCGACCGGTTCGCGGCGGCGATGGACGACGACCTCGGCGTGCCGCAGGCGCTCGCCGTGCTGCACGAGACGGTCCGGGCGGGCAACGCGGCACTGGAGGCGGGCGATCGGGATGCGGCGCTGCGCGCCTTCGCCGACGTCGCCGCGATGACCGGCGTGCTCGGCATCGACCCGTTCGATTCGATGTGGCGCAGCGACGCCGGCGACGCGCACGCGACGGCACTCGACGCGCTCGTACAGACGATGATCACGCAGCGGGCCGATGCGCGCGCGACGAAGGACTGGGCCACGGCCGATCGGATCCGCGACGCCGTCGCCGCCGCCGGCATCACCCTGGAAGACACCCCCGATGGAACACACTGGAGCTTGAGCGATGGCTAAGCCAGGACGACCCGGCGCGAGCCGGGGCAAGAAGAAGGGCCCCACGAAGGGGTCCGGCGGACAGAAGCGACGGTCGCTCGAGGGCAAGGGCCCCACGCCCAAGGCGGAGGACCGCGCCTGGCACCCCGCCGGCAAGCGCAAGGCCGCCCAGGACCGCTACGTCGCCGCGGGCGGCAAGGGGCGTCCGGGAGCGAAGCCCCAGGGCTCGAACCCGAACCGCTCCGGCCGCGGATCCTCCGACGACACCGAGACCGTCACCGGGCGCAATTCCGTGCTCGAGGCGCTGCGTGCGCGCATCCCGGCCACGGCGCTCTACGTGGCGCAGCGGGTGGAGATGGACGATCGCGTCAAGGAGATGCTGTCGATCGCCACGAACCGCGAGATCGCGATCCTCGAGGTCACCCGGCCGGAGCTCGACCGCATGGCCGGATTCGACGGCGTGCACCAGGGTGTCGCCCTCAAGGTGCCGCCGTACGAGTACGCGCACCCGCAGGACCTGCTCGAGCAGGTGCTCGACACTGGCGCGACCCCGCTCCTGGTCGCTCTCGACGGGGTGACCGACCCGCGCAACCTCGGGGCCATCATCCGCTCGACCGCCGCGTTCGGCGGTCAGGGGATCATCCTGCCCCAGCGACGCTCGGCCAGTGTCAACTCCGCCGCGTGGAAGACCAGCGCCGGCGCGGCCGCGCGCATCCCGGTCGCTCTCGCGCCGAACCTCACGTCCACGCTCAAGGAGTACAAGAAGCAGGGGGTCTTCGTGCTCGGGCTCGACGGCGGGGGCGACGTGTCGCTGCCGAAGCTCGAACTGGCCGACCGGCCGGTCGTGATCGTCGTCGGCTCCGAGGGCAAGGGGCTCTCCCGCCTGGTGACCGAGACGTGCGACCAGATCGTGTCGATCCCCATCTCCGCGGCGACGGAGTCCCTCAACGCCGGCATCGCGGCATCCGTCGCCCTCTACCAGGTCGCCACCGCCCGCGCCGCCCAGGACTGAGCGCGGCGCCGATCGAAAGGAAGCGCATGTCCCGCATCGCCGTCATCGGAGGGACCGGGTACGCCGGTCGTCACATCGTCGCCGAGGCGGCCCAGCGCGGGCACACGGTGCTGGTCGTCGCCCGCAAGGCCGTCGCCGATCGCGTCGAGCACGCGATGTACCTCGAGGGCAGCATCCTCGATGTGCCGACGCTCGTGACCGAGATGCAGGGCGTCGAGGTCGTGGTCGTCGCCGTCGCCGCCCGCGGTGACATGGCGGGGATGCTGCGACCGGCGGTCGCAGAGCTCGCCGCAGAGCTTCCGCCCGAGGTGAGGCTCGGCGTGATCGGGGGCGCCGGCGGCAGCCGCGTGAGCCCGGACGGACCGCGTCTGGTGCACACCCCGGAGTTCGCCGAGGAGTACAAGCCCGAAGCGCTCGAGGCCCTCGCCATCCTGGAAGACCTCGAGGCGGGCGCGGAACGCGACTGGTTCTACGTGCATCCCGCCGGCGGGTTCGGCCCGTGGAACCCCGGGGAGCGCACGGGATCGTACCGAGACGGCGGGCCCGTGCTCGTGGTCGATCCCGATGGCGAGTCGACGATCTCCGGCGCCGACCTGGCCGTGGCGGTCGTGGATGAGATCGAGCAGCCGCGCCACGCGCGCGAGGCGTTCTCGGTCGGCTACTGACCCTCAGACGAGGTCACGCCAGTCCACCGTGCCGCTGTCGTCGTCGACGGTCGGCAGATCGGCGGTGATCACGGGGAGGGACGTGGTCTCGGTCGGCGGTCCCATGACGGTCGCTTCGTCGCGTCGGTGCCGCAGCACGTCGTCGACGTAGCTCCCCAGTGCTTCGGCGAGCGGCACCGAGCCGCCGCGCGACTGCGAGAGGTACCAGCGGTGCTCGAGCACCTGGTGGTACACCTCGGCGGGCTCGAGCTTCGCGCGCAGGTCGTACGGGATCGCCATCACGACCGGCTCGAAGACGCGCGTCAGCCACTCGTGCGCGACGACCTCCTCGTCGCCTCCGAGGCGTGAGATGCGGGCGCGGAACTCGTCGAGGTCGTTGAGCAGGCGCCGGGCCTGGTTCTCCTCGACGTCGAGACCGGTCAGGCGCAGCAGCCGACGCTGGTGGTGACCGGCATCCACGACCTTGGGCTGAATGGACACCCGCGTGCCGTCGTCGGTGGTGGTGATCGACATCTCGCCGATGTCGAAGCCGAGGGTGTTCAAACGCTGCACGCGCTCGGTGATGCGCCACGATTCGTCGGCGCCGAACGATTCCCGATCGGTGAGGGCCGCCCACAGCGAGTGGTACGACTCGACGATGCCGTCGGCGACGGCGAGGGCGTCGACCCCGCCCTCCAGGCGCCCGCCCGCTTCGAGGTCCATGATCTCGCCGGCGATGTTCGTGCGCGCGACGTCGAGATCGTGCTCGCGCTGACCGCGGGTGAGGCCGGCCTCGTGGAGCTCGCCCGTCTCGGCATCGACGAGGTAGGCGGCGAAGGCGCCGGCGTCGCGGCGGAAGAGGGTGTTCGACAGCGACACGTCGCCCCAGAAGAATCCGACGTTGTGCAGTCGCACCAGAAGGGCGGCGAGGGCATCCACGAGGCGTGTCGCGGTGTCGGGACGCAGGACCTGGGTGAAGAGGGCGCGGTAGGGGAGGGAGAACTTCAGGTGCGCGGTGACGAGGGCGGCCGGAAGCGGCGCGCCGTCGGCGTCGGTGCGGCCCGCGATGACCGCGATGCGCTCCACGCAGGGCGCATCCAGTCGGTGGAGGTTCCCGAGCATGTCGTACTCACGCCGCGCCATCTCCTCGGTCGTCTCCTTGATCGCCACGACACGGCCGGAGAGGCTCGCGAAGCGCACGAGGTGTCGTGAGATGCCCTTGGGGAGGAACACGATCGTGCTCGTGGGCCATTCGGCGAGCGGCGTGGACCAGGGAAGAGCAAGGAGTGCCGGGTCGACGGAGCTGGCGGTGATGGAGAGTGATTCGCGCATGATCCTTCCGAAAACAGTACAGCGCGGGTGGATCCGAGACCCACCCGCGCTGTACGTGCGTCGGTGACTACTCCGAGAGCACGGGAGCGTCGTTGAGGCGCTCGCCCGTCTCGATGTCGAAGGCGTGCACGTGTCCGGCCGTCGCGGCCAGGGTCACGGTCTCACCCGAGTGGGGGTGGTTGCGACCGTCGACGCGGGCGACGATGTCGGTGCGCTTGCCGTTGATGTCGGTGTGCCCGTAGAGGTAGCCGTCTGCACCCAGCTCTTCGACGAGGTCGACGGTGACCGGCAGGCCCTTGCCGTCGGCCGGGCCGACGACGATGTCCTCCGGGCGGACGCCGATCGTGACCTCGCTGCCGTGCGCGCGGCCGACCGTGTCGCGGTCCAGCGGCACGACCTCGGAGCCGAACTGCACGCCACCCTCGGCGAGCGGGGCGGGGAAGAGGTTCATGGCCGGCGAGCCGATGAATCCGGCGACGAACACGTTGTTCGGCCGCTCGTACAGGTCGCGCGGGGTGCCGACCTGCTGCAGGATGCCGTCCTTGAGCACCGCGATGCGGTCACCCATGGTGAGGGCCTCGGTCTGGTCGTGCGTGACGTAGACGGTCGTGACGCCCAGGCGACGCTGCAGCGACGCGATCTGGGTGCGGGTCTGCACGCGCAGCTTCGCGTCGAGGTTCGACAGCGGCTCGTCCATGAGGAACACCTGCGGCTGACGCACGATCGCGCGGCCCATGGCCACACGCTGACGCTGACCACCCGACAGGGCCTTGGGCTTGCGCGTCAGGTACTCCTCGAGGTCGAGCAGCTTGGCGGCTTCCAGCACGCGCTGGGCGCGCTCCTCCTTGCCGACGCCGGCGATCTTGAGCGCGAAGCCCATGTTCTCGGCGACCGTCATGTGCGGGTACAGCGCGTAGTTCTGGAACACCATCGCGATGTCGCGATCCTTCGGCGGCACGTCGGTGACGTCGCGCTCGCCGATGCGGATGGCACCGGAGTTGACCTCTTCGAGGCCGGCGAGCATGCGCAGCGAGGTGGACTTCCCGCAGCCGGAGGGGCCGACGAGAACGAGGAACTCGCCATCGGCGACCTCGAGGTTGAGCTTGTCGACGGCGGGGCGCTGGCCTCCGGGGTACAAGCGGGTTGCGTTGTCGAACGTGACGGACGCCATGGTCTTTCTCCTTCACCGGCAGGTACGTGCCGGACGATCCGTAGTGAATGGAAGCGGGGGCTCTCCCGCACGCCCACCATCGGGCGTGTCTCCAGTATGCCACGCGGCAAAGAACGGGAGGTGTCTGGGCATTTCCCAGGGTCGGTGACTAGCATCGTCCACGCCGCGCTCCCCGAGCGGCGCGCCGGAGCATCACGGCCGACGTTCTCCCACGAGGTTCCATGTCACACGACGAATCGACTCCCGACACCAGTCCCGAAACGACCCCTGGCGACCGCCGCGACGCCGTGCGCGCGAAGGCGAAGCAGGTGCAGCAGCGACAGTCGCGCACCCGTCTGATCCAGCGGGTCTCGCTCGCGACGGTCATCGTGGCGGTGGTGGCCGCCGTCGCCGTCGTGATCACCTGGACGGTCTCCAGCAACGCCTCGCGCCCGATGGCGCAGCCGGCGAACGTCACCGAGGACGGCTTCGAGGTCACCGATGTGACCGGTGTCGGCTCGGTCGGCGCGGAGCCGACCACGACGGAGGTCGACGACGACGCAGCGGGTGAGGAAGAGACCGGTGACGAGAGCGACTCGTCCGGGAACGCCGCGATGTCCGCCCAGGCGGAGCCGGTCGAGACGCCCGAACCGGGCGTCGTCGACATCCGCATCTACGTCGACTACCTCTCCAGCGGCGCGCAGGACTTCCAGGTCGCCAACGTGCAGCAGCTGCAGAAGTGGGTCAGTGAAGACGCCGCGACCCTCAGCTACTACCCGGTCGCGATGCTCACCGCGAAGTCCAACGGCACCAAGTACTCCATCCGTGCCGCGAGCGCCGCCGCGTGCATGGCGCACTACTCGCCCGACGACTTCTTCAAGTTCAACGACACCCTGCTGCGCCAGCAGCCCGAGCTCGACACCGACGGCTACACCGACGTCGAGCTCGCAGACCTCGCTCAGGCCTCCGGCGCGGACGACCCGCAGACGGTTCGCGACTGCATCGTCGAGGAGAAGTTCGCCGCGTGGGCCAAGACCGCCACCGACCGCGCACTCGACGGCATCCCCGACACCGACGACATCTCGCTCACCGGCACGCCCATGGTGCTCGTGAACGGAACGCCGTACGTGGGAGCGCTCGACGACGCCATGGAGTTCGCGCAGTTCGTGCTGACCGTCTCCAGCGACGCCTACTACGAGGCCACCCCGGCTCCCACCCCGAGCCCCACATCGTGAGGCGCGCGTCGGCTGGGTAGACTGGACCCCTTGCCGACTTGGCGCAATTGGTAGCGCACCCGACTTGTAATCGGGCGGTTACGGGTTCGAGTCCCGTAGTCGGCTCCATCTCGGTGCCCTTGGCGTCGACCCCGACGTTGTCATCGGGCGGTTACGGGTTCGAGTCCCGTAGTCGGCTCCATCGGTGCCCTTGGTGTCGACCCCGACGTTGTCATCGGGCGGTTACGGGTTCGAGTCCCGTAGTCGGCTCCATTGGTGCCCTTGGTGTCGACCCCGACGTTGTCATCGGGCGGTTACGGGTTCGAGTCCCGTCCTCGGCTCCATCTCGGGGCGGGCAGGATGGGGGGATGGCCGCCCATCGAACGCTCGCGATGGCGGGTGCCGTGGCGATCGGTGTTCTGACCGCGGTGCAGGCTCGCGTCAACGGCTCTCTCGGAGCGGCGCTGACGGACGGCTTCGTCGCCGCGGCGGTGTCCTTCGGCTCCGGCCTCCTGATCCTCGTCGCTCTCAGCGCCGCCCTGCCCGCCGGGCGCCGGGGCGTCGTGGCGCTGGCGCACGGACTGCGTCTGCGCACGCTGCCGGTGTGGATGCTCGCCGGCGGTCTCGCCGGGGCGTTCAGCGTCGCCACCCAGAGCCTGACCGTGGCCGTGATCGGCGTCTCGCCATTCACCGTGGGCATGGTCGCGGGGCAGGCGGTGAGCGCACTCGTGCTCGACCGGATCGGCTACGGACCGGCGGGTGTCGTCGCCGTGACCGTGTCCCGCGTCGTGGGGGCGGCCATCGCCGTCGCCGCGGTGCTGCTGTCGGTGGTGGGTTCGCCGGTGAACAGCGTGCCGTGGTGGATGCTGCTGCTGCCGTTCCTCGTGGGAGCCGGCATCGCGTGGCAGCAGGCGACGAACGGGCGCCTGCGGCAGCGCGTCGGCTCTGCGCTCACGGCCACGGCGGTGAACTTCGCCGGCGGCACCATCGTCTTGCTCGTCGCGGCAGCCGTGCACGTCGCCATCGTCGGAGCGCCCGCGGCCTTCCCCGCGGAGCCGTGGCTCTACATCGGCGGCGCGTGCGGCGTCGCATACATCTTCATCGGCGCCGCCGTCGTGCCCTACACCGGGGTGCTGCTCATGGGGCTCGGCGCCGTCGTCGGTCAGCTCCTGACGTCGGTCCTGCTCGATGCGCTGTGGCCGACGGCGGCGAGTCCCGGACTGCTCACCGGCCTCGCCGTGTCGGCGGTCGCTCTGCTCGGTGCGGCGATCGCCGTGTTCCCGCGCCGTCGGCGCTGAGGGTCAGCGCGAGCGCTTCTTCCCGGGCATCGACGAGACGAAGGTCGTCGGGTCGATCTCCTTGCCGCGCAGCGGCCTCGACCGCGTCGGCTTGCCGCCGACGTAGAGCCACCCGAGGAGCTCCTCGTTCTTCGTCAGCCCGTGGGCCTTCGCGACCGCCTTGCTCCGCGTCGCGCCGCCGGTGCGCCAGAAGACGCCCCAGCCGGCGTCGTCGAGGGCGAGGCTCAGCATGTGGGCGACACCCGAGGCGACGGCCTCCTGCTCCCAGTGCGGCACCTTGCTCTTGCGGAAGCGCACGACGACGGCGAGCACGAGCGGCGCGCGCAGGGGCTTGGTCGAAACGCCCTTGCGTCCCTCTGCCTTGTTGAGGGCGCGGCCGAGACGTTCGCGTCCGGACCCGCGGATCTCGATGATCCGCCACGGCTTCAGCGACGAGTGGTCGGCCACGCGTCCGGCAGCGGCCACGAGATCGAGCAGTTCGTCGTGGCTGGGAGCCGCGTCGGTGACCTTCGACAGCGAGCGCCGCCGGCGCATCGCCTCGACGACTGTGGTCACGCGTCGTTCTCGGGCGTGAAGTTCATCGAGAGGGAGTTCATGCAGTAACGGTCGCCGGTGGGGGTGCCGAAGCCGTCGGGGAACACGTGACCGAGGTGCGAGCCGCAGGACGCACAGCGCACCTCGGTGCGCTCCATGCCGTGGCTGTTGTCCTCGAGCAGCTGCACCGCGTCGGGGCGGATCGACTCGTAGAAGCTCGGCCAGCCGCAGTGGGAGTCGAACTTGGTGCCGCTCTTGAACAGCTCGGCGCCGCACGCGGCACACGTGTAGAGCCCGGCGCGCTCCTCGTCGAGGAGTTCACCGGTCCAGGGACGCTCGGTGCCGGCCTCGCGCAGCACCTGGTACTGCTCGGGGGTGAGCTCTTCGCGCCACTGCGCGTCGGTCTTGTCGACGGAATAGTCCATGGAGATCTCCTTCCCCTCCATTCAACCGCAGCGCGCCGCATCGGGCGCCGAGTGTGACGATGATGACGCCGACAGCGGACAATGGGCGCATGGATGCCGTGGCCGAGGTCGCCGATCGCTATCGGCGGTTCGCGGTGGCGGAAGCTCCATCACGATCCTCTCTCTACGCGGAGTGGGCGGCGGGTGTCGCCGATGACGTCGACGTGTGCCACGTGCTCGCGCGCATCCCGGCCTCTCGCCGGCAGCCACCGCTCGTGTTCGCCGTCACGCGGATGCTGGGCGCGCCCGAGCAGGCCTTCTCGCGTTGGCGCGACTGGCTCCTGGAGCACGCCGACGCCGTCGTCGAGGAGACGTCGCGACGCTCGCTGCAGACCAACGAGCCCCTGCGGTGCGCCGCCCTGCTGCCGGCGCTCGCGACGATCCCCGGACCGATCGGCTTCCTCGAGGTGGGTGCGAGCGCCGGTCTCTGTCTGCAGCCCGACCGCTACTCGTACCGCTACCGCCGGCCGGATCACCCCGACGTGCGACTCGACCCGCCTTCCGGCATGTCGCCGGTCGTCCTCGACGCGAACATCACGGGCGACGCTCCGCTGCGCCTGCCTGAGATCCGGTGGCGGATGGGCGCCGACCTCACACCGATGTCGGCGGGCGATCCCGATGACCGCGCCTTCCTCATGGCCCTGGTGTGGCCGGGGGAGCGGGGTCGAGCGCAGCGGATCGAGGCCGCGCTCGATCTCGCCCGTCGCGAGCCGATCGAGGTGGCATCCGGCGACGCGAGCGATCCCGATCTCGTCCCTCGGCTTCTCTCGGGGATGCCCGACGGGCTCACCCCGGTCGTGTCGACTCTGGGGCTCCTGCCCCACCTGCCCCGGGCGGCGCGTGAGCGGCTCATCGGCGCCATCGCCGACACCGGGGCCATCTGGGTGTCGCTGGACCCGCTGCAGGCGCACGATCGGTGGACCGCGCCCGTCGACCCGGGTGCGGGCCGGTTCGTGCTGCACCGCGACGGCGCGCCGCTGGCCTACGCGGATCCGCTCGGCGCATCCCTGGAGTGGCTTACGGGATGACGGTGCCGGCACGGTTACCGTGGACGACGTGTCCCTCTCCGACCGCGACCGTGCGCTCCTCGATTTCGAGGCGCAGTGGCATCGCCACGTCGGAGCCAAGGAGGAGGCGATCCGCGCGGAACTCGGGCTCGCCCCGGCTCGCTACTATCAGCTGCTCGACCGGCTGATCGACACGGTCGAGGCGCAGCGTCATGACCCGATGCTGGTGAAGCGCCTGCGGCGGCGCCGCGACGTGTCCGAATCCGGGCGCGCGACCCGGTCGATGCCGGGCTGAGCAGCCCTCGGGGCGGATTCCCGGGTTCACCGACGGGTGCCGGTAGCATCGTGGGGTGCCGAAATCGACCTACCCGCGGGATCGCTTCGACGACCTCCCCGCGGACAGCGGGCGCGTCGGCGCCCACCGGGCCGAGAACCCGCACATGCGCGGGTGGGTCGTCTTCCTGTGGGCCGCGGTCGCCACTCTCGTGCTCATCGTCGCGGGCATCTTCGCGACGCTGGTCCTCAGCGGACGCGTCTCCCTCGCTCCCGACGCCGCTCCCGAGCCGACGCCCACGGCGACCATCGAGCCGGTGATCGACACCGCGTACGACGTGCTCGTGCTCAACGCCACGCCCGAGGCGGGTCTCGCCACGCAGGTCAAGGACGTGCTCGTCGAGGCCGGGTGGTCCGCGGATCAGGTCAACGCGAGCGAAGCGGGAACCTCCGACTTCGCCGAGACGACCGTGTACTACGCCTTCCCCGGCGACGAAGCCGCCGCGGCGGGCGTCGCCGAGCTGCTCGGCGGGGCACGCATCGAGCAGAGCGACTTCTACCAGCCGACCGACGACGCCGCCACCGAAGACGTCGACGAGAGCGAATCGGCTCAGCTGACCGTGGTCATCGGCCTCGACCACACCGACAGCGCGTCGGAGGAGACGCCCGCTCCCTGACGCGAACCCCCTCGGGACCAGCGGTTGTTTCACGCCGGTAAATACTTCTATGCGCCCCTGTCAACAGTTGCTGTGATGGCGGTTCGGTGAATTCGCGTCTGCCTACGATGAGCCTGTCCCACCGCACTACAGGAGATTCGCATGGCTCAGGGCACCGTCAAGTGGTTCAACGCCGAGAAGGGTTTCGGCTTCATCACCGTGACCGACGGGCAGGACGTCTTCGTCCACTACTCCAACATCGAGATGAGCGGTTTCCGCGTGCTCGAAGAAGGACAGGCGGTCGAGTTCACCGTCGGGTCGGGCCAGAAGGGCCCGCAGGCGGAGTCCGTTCGCGTCGTCGCCTGACGCGCCGTCACGTCGCGCGCCGAGCGCGTGAGGAAGGGCGGGATGCTGCGGCATCCCGCCCTTCGTCGTGAACACGGACGGTGGCTTGCACTCCCCGGGGGCGAGTGCCAGAATGTATTAGCACTCGTCTCATACGAGTGCTAATGACCGAAGGCCAACGTCCGGGAGGGACGACACACACATGGCAAAGATGATCGCTTTCGATGAAGAGGCCCGTCGCGGCCTCGAGCGCGGCCTCAACACGCTGGCCGACGCCGTCAAGGTGACCCTGGGCCCGCGTGGGCGCAACGTCGTGCTGGAGAAGAAGTGGGGCGCCCCCACCATCACCAACGACGGCGTCTCGATCGCCAAGGAGATCGAACTCGACGACCCGTACGAGAAGATCGGCGCGGAGCTCGTCAAGGAGGTCGCCAAGAAGACCGACGACGTCGCGGGCGACGGCACCACGACCGCCACCGTTCTCGCTCAGGCACTCGTCCGCGAGGGTCTGCGCAACGTCGCAGCCGGCGCCGACCCGATCTCGCTCAAGCGCGGCATCGAGAAGGCCGTCAAGATGATCACCGACCAGCTGCTGGCCGACGCCAAGGAGGTCGAGTCGAAGGAGCAGATCGCCGCGACCGCGTCGATCTCTGCCGCTGACCCCGAGATCGGCGAGCTCATCGCCGAGGCGATCGACAAGGTCGGCAAGGAAGGCGTCGTGACCGTCGAGGAGTCGCAGACCTTCGGCACCGAGCTCGAGCTCACCGAAGGCATGCGCTTCGACAAGGGGTACATCAACCCCTACTTCGTTACCGACCCCGAGCGTCAGGAAGTCGTCTTCGAGGACCCGTACATCCTCATCGCGAACCAGAAGATCTCGAACATCAAGGACCTTCTGCCGATCGTCGACAAGGTGATCCAGGACGGCAAGGAGCTCCTCATCATCGCCGAGGACGTCGAGGGCGAAGCCCTCGCGACCCTGGTGCTGAACAAGATCCGCGGCATCTTCAAGTCGGCTGCCGTCAAGGCTCCCGGCTTCGGCGACCGTCGCAAGGCTCAGCTGCAGGACATCGCGATCCTCACCGGCGGCCAGGTCATCACCGAAGAGGTGGGCCTCAAGCTCGAGAACACCACGCTGGACCTCCTCGGCCGTGCTCGCAAGGTGATCATCACCAAGGACGAGACCACGATCGTCGAGGGCGCCGGCGAGGCGGACCAGATCGAGGGTCGCGTGACCCAGATCCGTCGTGAGATCGACAACACCGACAGCGACTACGACCGCGAGAAGCTCCAGGAGCGCCTCGCCAAGCTCGCCGGCGGCGTGGCCGTCATCAAGGCGGGTGCGGCGACCGAGGTCGAGCTCAAGGAGCGCAAGCACCGCATCGAGGACGCCGTCCGCAACGCGAAGGCCGCCGTCGAGGAGGGTGTCGTCGCCGGTGGTGGCGTCGCCCTCATCCAGGCCGGCAAGGGCGCGTTCGCGAACGTCGAGCTCACCGGTGACGAGGCGACCGGCGCCAACATCGTGAAGGTCGCGATCGAGGCTCCGCTGAAGCAGATCGCTCTGAACGCCGGCATGGAGCCGGGCGTCGTGGCGAACAAGGTCGCCGAGCTGCCCCTCGGTCACGGTCTGAACGCCGCGACCGGCGAGTACGCCGACCTGTTCGAGCAGGGCATCATCGACCCGGCGAAGGTCACCCGTTCGGCGCTGCAGAACGCCGCGTCGATCGCGGGCCTGTTCCTCACCACCGAGGCCGTCGTCGCCGACAAGCCCGAGAAGGCCGCGGCCGCTCCGGCAGACCCCACCGGCGGCATGGACTTCTGATCCCACCGGTCGAGGTCGCGAAGATCCGACAGCACGAAGCGCCCCTCCTCGCGGAGGGGCGCTTCGTCGTCTACCGGAACAGGCCGGCGGTCGTCTGTTCGGCATCGGCGTACTGACGGCCGGCCTGCTCGAGCGCGGCGCTGATGGTCGCGAGCGATTCCTCGACCTGCCGCTGCGTGCCGCGCCACTGCTCGACGACGCCCTGGAAGGCCATCGCCGCCGGTCCGGTCCACGAGGACTGCAGCTGGGTGAGCTGCGCGAGCATCGCGTGCACCTCGCCCTGAAGTCGGTCGACCGTGCCGCGGACGGCGGTCGTGGTGCTGAGGACGGCGTCGCTGTCGACGGAGAACACTGCCATGGGAGCATCCCTTTCTCTTCGGGATCCCCACGCTAGGTCGGGGTGAACCGACGGCGTTGGCGTCCATCGCTCCCGGTGGAGCGGGCCCATCCGTCGTCGGGTGGGGAGGAGAGGTTCAGAGGGCGTCGCGCTCGAGACGCGGGAGCGGCTGGGTCTCGATGAGCAGGTGCTCTTCCGGCTCGCGCTGCTCGGCCAGCGGGAACGACACGCGGAACGTGGCGCCGCCGCCGGGGGTGTCGAGCACGCCGACGTCGCCGTGCAGGGCATCCACGATCGATGCCACGATCGACAGGCCGAGGCCCGTGCCGCCGGTCTCCCGGGTGCGCGATGTGTCGGCTCGCCAGAACCGCTGGAAGATCTTGTCCTTGAGCTGATCGGGCACGCCCTCGCCGTGGTCGATCACCTCGATCCACCCCGTCGCCGCGACCGGGTCGACGCCGACCCGCAACTCGATGGGGGAGTCGTCGCCGGTGAAGCGCCGGGCGTTGCCCAGCAGGTTCGCGACCACCTGCCGGATGCGGTTCTCGTCGCCGCTGACGACCGGCTGCGGGCGTCGCACGGCGATCGGCAGCGTGTCGGCGTCGGGATCCGCGGCCGTCTGCGCATTCTGCCGAGAGCGTCGGCGAAGAAGCGACGCCCCGGCGCGGGCGATCGCGGTGGTGGTCGGAGCGCTGCGCTTCTTGGCGTCGGCGGTGTCGGGGCTGTCTGCGGAGCGTTCCCCTCCCGGGAGCACGGCGTCGATCGCCTCGATGACCGTGACGGTGCGCCGGGGTGAGGTCGCGCGCACGTCGAGCGCCGCATCCCGGGCGATGGGACGCAGATCGACCGGAGCGATGTCGACGTCGCGCCGCTCGTCGAGGCGGGCGAGGGCCAGCAGGTCCTCGACGAGGACGCCCATGCGGATCGCCTCCTTTTCGATGCGATCCATCGCCTGGGCGGTGTCGTCGCCGGTGGGGATCGCCCCCATCCGGTAGAGCTCGGCGTATCCGCGCACGGTGACCAGGGGCGTTCTCAGCTCGTGACTGGCGTCGCCGATGAAGCGCCGCATCTGGCGCACCGTTGCTTCGCGCTGCGAGATGGCCGCGTCGATGCGGCCGAGCATCGTGTTGATGGCGATCTTGAGGCGGCCGACCTCGGTGCGCGGCTCGATGTCGGTCAAGCGCTGGCTGAAATCGCCGGCCGCGATCGACATGGCGGTGTCCTCGACCTGGCCGAGGCTGCGGAAGGTCAGGGTGACCAGCCACCTCGTGCCGAGGGCTCCGGCGCCGAGGATGACCACGGAGATGACGGCGTAGATGCCGAGGAAGGTCGCCACGACCTGGTTCGTCGACGCGGTCGAGACGACGACCATCTGGGTGAAGAGGTCGCCGACGCCGTCGGGCTGGAAGACGTCGACCGCCGCGAGGAAGCGCTCGTCGCCCTCGATGTCGGGAAGGGCGAACGGCTGCAGACCCCGCGCGGCGGTGGCCTGCAGGGTGAACTCGTCGGGGAAGTCCGGTTCGAGGCCCCCGGAACCGCCCGCGATCGCCTCGAGGGAGCCTTCGGGACCGTAGACGGCCACGAAGTACGGTGTCGGCGGCACGTCGTCTTCGTCGCGCGGTGTGAACGACACCTGCCCGCCTTCGACCACGACGTCGATCAGGCCGCTCACCGCGTCGGTCGAGGCGTAGCCGCGCACGCTGGCGTCGATGTTGTTGTAGAGCGTGCTGCGCAGGAACGTCATCGTGCCGAACCCCGCCGCGAACAGCCCGACCGCGAGCAGGGTCACCGTGACGCCGGTGACCTTCGCGCGCAGGCTGATGCCACGCCACCAACGGGTGACGGCGTCTGTCTCAGAACCCAGGGTGTCCGCCCCCTCCCGCGACCGTGTGCCGGATCAGGCGGACTTGCCCGTCTTCAGCATGTAGCCGAATCCGCGCTTTGTCTGGATGAGCGGCTCGGTCGCGTGCGGATCGATCTTGCGGCGAAGGTAGGAGATGTAGCTCTCGACGATGCCGGCGTCGCCGTTGAAGTCGTACTCCCACACGTGATCGAGGATCTGCGCCTTGGACAGCACGCGGTTCGGGTTCAGCATGAGGTAGCGCAGCAGCTTGAACTCGGTCGGGCTCAGTTCGATGTTGGTCTCGCCGACCTGCACGTCGTGCGTGTCCTGGTCCATCGTGATCTCGCCGGCCCGGATGATCGAGTCCTCGTCGGCCTGCATCGTGCGGCGCAGGATGGCCTGGATGCGCGCGACGATCTCGTCGAGACTGAACGGCTTGGTGACGTAGTCATCGCCGCCGGCGTTGAGGCCGGCGATCTTGTCGTCGGTCTCGTCCTTCGCGGTCAGGAACAGGATCGGTGCGGTGTATCCGGCTCCGCGGAGCCGTTTGGTCACACTGAAGCCGTTCATGTCGGGGAGCATGACATCGAGCACGATGAGGTCGGGTTCCTCTTCGAGTACGGCCGAGATCGTCTGCGCTCCGTTGGTCACGGCGCGGACCTGGAAGCCGGCGAAACGCAGGCTCGTGATCAGCAGGTCACGGATGTTCGGCTCGTCGTCGACGACGAGGATGCGCGGTGCGGTCATAGGGTCATTATGGTCGGGGTTTTCAGGAACCTGCTGGATATCGGCCGGTTCGCCCCGCATCCATCACGCGGCGTCGAGCCGGTCGGCGTCCATGATCGTGTAGGCATAGCCCTGTTCGGCGAGGAATCGCTGGCGGTTCTGCGCGAAGTCCTGGTCGACGGTGTCCCGGGCGATGAGGGTGTAGAAGCTGGCCGTGTGGCCCGAGGTCTTCGGGCGCAGAAGCCTGCCCAGACGCTGCGCCTCCTCCTGCCGCGACCCGAAGGAGCCCGACACCTGAATGGCCACCGACGCCTCCGGAAGGTCGATGGAGAAGTTGGCGACCTTCGACACGACCAGCACGGAGATCTCGCCCTCGCGGAAGGCCTGGTACAGCTCCTCGCGCTCGTCGACCGGGGTCTGCCCGGTGATCTTCGGCGCGTGGAGGGCGTCTGCGAGGGTGTCGATCTGTTCGAGGTACTGACCGATGATGAGGATGCGCTCGCCGTCGTGCCGGGCGACCAGATCGCGCACGACGCCGATCTTCGCCGGTGCGGTCGCGGCCATCCGGTAGCGGTCGTCGTCGGCGGCCGCCGCGTATTCGAGGCGCTCCGTGGCCGGGAGGTCGACGCGCACCTCGTAGCAGGCGGCAGGGGAGATGAAGCCCTGCGACTCGATCTCCTTCCACGGCGCGTCGAACCGCTTCGGGCCGATCAGGCTGAACACGTCGCCCTCGCGCCCGTCCTCGCGCACGAGGGTGGCTGTGAGGCCGAGGCGGCGCCGCGCCTGCAGGTCAGCGGTGAGCTTGAAGACGGGCGCCGGGAGCAGGTGGACCTCGTCGTACACGACCAGGCCCCAGTCCAGCGCGTCCAGGAGTGCGAGGTGCGCGTACTGGCCCTTCCGCTTCGCGGTGAGGATCTGGTACGTCGCGATGGTGACCGGCTTCACCTCTTTGGACTGCCCGGAGTACTCGCCGATCTCCTCCGCCGTGAGCGAGGTGCGCTTGAGCAGCTCGTCACGCCACTGGCGGGCGCTGACGGTGTTGGTCACGAGGATGAGCGTGGTGGTCTTGGTCGCGGCCATCGCGCCGGCGCCGACGAGGGTCTTGCCCGCGCCACAGGGGAGCACCACGACGCCCGAGCCGCCGTCGTGGAAGATGTCGACGGCCTGGCGCTGATACGGGCGGAGGCTCCAGCCGTCTTCGGCCAGGTCGATCTCGTGCGGCGTGCCCGGGGTGTAGCCGGCGAGGTCTTCGGCCGGCCATCCGATCTTCAGCAGCTCCTGCTTGATGTGGCCCCGCGCCCACGCGTCGATGAGGTGGCTGTCGGGCGACGGGCGTCCGACCAGCAGGGGCTGGATGCGCTTGTTCTTGGTGACCTCGGCGAGCACCGCGGCGTCGTCGGAGCGCAGCATGAGCGAGCCGTCGTCGGTGCGCTCGATCGTGAGCCGGCCGTAGCGGGCGACGGTCTCCCGGATGTCGGTGGACACCGAGGGCGGCACCGGAAAGCGCGACCAGCGGTCCAGGGTCGCGAGCATGTCATCGGAGTCGTGGCCCGCTGCACGGGCGTTCCACAGGCCCAGCCGGGTGATCCGATAGGTGTGGATGTGCTCCGGCGCGCGCTCGAGCTCGGCGAAGATCGCCAGCTCGTGACGCGCGGTCTCCGCGTCGGGATGCGCGACTTCGAGGAGCACCGTGCGGTCGCTCTGGACGATGAGGGGGCCGTCAGCCATAGCGTTCGATTCTACCGGGCTGCGAAGGGGGCGTCACTCCGCGGGCGCGACGGCTACGATGCTCCGCAGCGGCAGGGTGCGCTCGACGTCGGCGGCGCGGTCGAGTCCTCGCAGCCTTCCACCGCCGAGTCCCGAGGCCTCGAGGGTGAGCTCGCGGTCGCTGCCGTCGGGCATCCGCACCGTCACCCGAACCGCCGCGCGGGCTCGCACGGCCTGTTCGAGTTCCCGTTCGAGCCACGCCTCGTCGCTGTCGGTGCTGTGCCCGGAGCGCAGGCGCGCGATCAGCTCGTCGTACCGGGCGGGAGCGGGCGTCGAGGGGGCCGTCGTGCGTCGACCAGGCCTCGGTGATGTCGGCCGGCCGTCGTCGCCGATCACCGTGACCGGATACCGCGCGTCAGCGAGGGCCCACGAGACGGCGTCGCGGCCTACGCGCGTGAGCAGCACCCCGTCGTCGAGAACGAGGCCCAGGGGGCGCAGCGCCTGATCGACCGACAGCGCCTCCCGACGGTCGGGGTCGTCGGTCTCGACGACGGTGAGGTCCCGCTGCACGTCGGAGCGCACGCGCACCGCGCCGTGACGCTCCGCCGTGCTCTCGACCAGGTACTCGAGGGGCTGTGGGATGCCGGTCAGAGACAGCTCGCCGAGGAAGGCGCGGATGCTCGCGGCGGTCTCGCCGTCGGCGAGGCCCGCGTCGAGGGATTCGCCCGTGAACCGGTACGTCGAGGCCTGCGCGCGGGACTCGCGCGCGGCGATGCGGCGCAGGCGGAGCTCGAGGTCGGGCTGGAGCGGGCCCGGCGCGATCACGGACAGATCGGCCTGCAGGTACACCTTGTCGATCTCGGCGGGCAGGTGGGGCAGCAGCGCCGAAGCGCTGACGGTGCCGGTCTCGCGCAGCGATCGCGTCCAGGAGGGCTCGGCGCCGTCGTCGGCGAACAGCCCCCACCGCACCAGGATGCGCGCCCACTGCCGTGCAAGAGCCGGCCAGTCGTCATCGAGCGGATAGCCGTCCGGCCAGAGCGACACCGGCTGGAGGCCGCTCCCCTCGTCGCGGACCCCGGTCGGCAGCGCCGCGTGCACGCCGGTCATGGCCTGCTCCCACCTCGCTGCGGTGGGGAGTCGCAGCCACCGGTCGCCCCTGTCAGAGACGGTGGCCTCGCGATCCCTCGCGTCGATGAGATCCGCCGCGCGCGCGACGGCAACCAGATCGTCGAGTTCTTCCGCGTCGGCGACGATCCCCGCCTCGAGCAGGCGCCGTCGATCGCTCGCGCTCACCGTGCCCGTCGCGGTCAGCGTCAGGGAGGTGTGGTCGGCCCCGAGCAGCAGGTCCGCCAGCGCGCCGGTGGCGGTGAAGGCCCGCTCCGCCGCGGCCGCCTCCTGCGTGGCGCTCGCGGGGCCGGGTGCGTCGTCGGCACGAGCATCGAAAGCGGCCGGACGCGCGCGGTGCAGGCGCCGCACGCGCTCGGCGACGGCCTGTGGCGTCGCGCCGTCGACGAGGAGCTGCAAGATCTCCGGCACGGCGTCGGTCGCCTCCTGGCCGCCGTCGGCCGCGGATGCCAGCGACGCGAGCGCGCGGCGCGGCAGGCGGGTCAGCGCCCGGTCGATCGAGGCCGGCTCGAGGAGGCCTTCGGCGGCGTCGAAGAAGTCGCGCCAGCCCACCGCGGCGGAGACGGAACGCGCCGTGAACGTCTCAGCGAGTCGCGCGTCATCGAGGCCTGCGAGCTGCAGGGCGAGAGCGCGCTCGTCGGAGACCACTCAGGACCCGCGGTTGGCCCGTGCCCTCCGCACGAGCGTCATGATGAGCACCGTCAACAGCATCACGAAGGCGATCGGAGGTGCGAAGTAGACGGTGAAGCCCACCGCCGGCCAGACGCCCGTGGCCATGTCGGCGCCCGCTCCCGATCCGATCATGATCGCGAAGAAGCACACGATCGACAGCGCCAGCAGACCCAGGGACATGAACGCCAGAATGCGGTCGATGCGGCGGATCGGGACGTCGCCGCCGGGGCTTCGCGTGCTCATCCGTCTCAGCCTAGCGGAGCGCCTCGCGAAGACGCCTTCGCCGGTGCCGGTGTCGGGCTCGCATCGCGGGTGACGCGCTGGTGCGTGCCGTAGTCTGGATGCGGGGTCGGATCGACCCCGGATTCCATCCGGCCCGCACGTGCGGGCCCGTTTCCAGCGAGGTTTCGATGCCCACCGGCAAGGTCAGGTTCTACGACGAGGACAAGGGATTCGGCTTCATCACCGCCGATGACGGTCAGGACGTCTTCCTCCACGCCAGCGCGCTGCCCGCGCAGGCGGCGGCCCCCAAGCCCGGCACCCGCCTCGAGTTCGGCGTCGCCGACGGCAAGCGCGGTCTGCAGGCACTGTCGGTGCGGGTTCTCGAGGCCCCGGTGAGCCTCGCCAAGCGCTCGCGCAAGCCCGCCGACGACATGGCCGTCATTATCGAAGACCTCGTCGGCCTGCTCGACGGCGTCGGGGGCGACCTGCGTCGCGGTCGCTACCCCAGCTCTTCGCACTCGAAGAAGATCGCCGCGGTTCTGCGCAAGGTAGCGGATGACCTCGACGCCTGAGACCCCCGGCACTGACGAAGAGTCCGCTATCGACGAAGAGTCCGCTATCGACGAAGAGCCCGGAACCGACGAATCCGCCGGCGTCTCGGCGCTGCCCGATCCCGCGCTCCTCGAAGCACGCGATCTCGCGCTGCTCGCGCTCCGCGAGATCACACCCGAAGCGACGATCGGCGACCCCGCGGGTCACCGTGTCGAGGCCGACGGGGTCGTCTCGCTCCTGTTTTCGAACCGCCTCGCGGGCTATCCCGGCTGGTTCTGGACGGTGAGTCTCGCGCGCGTCGCCGACGCCGAGCCGACCGTGCTCGAGGTCGAGCTCCTGCCCGGCGACGACGCCCTGGTGGCTCCGGACTGGGTGCCGTGGGCGGAGCGCCTGGCCGACTACCAGGCCGCGCAGGCTGCGGCGGCGCAGGAGGGGGCCGACGACGACGCCTCCGACTTCGACGACGATGATGAAGACGACGACGAGGCGGATGACGACGCGTCGATCCTGCACGCCGGCGACGTGGACGGCGTCGACATCGACGAGCTCGCACCGGATGCCGACTCCGACGAAGACGACGCCGATGGGGACGACTCTGACGAGGACGACTCGGACGAGGACGACAACTCCGATGGGGACGACTCTGACGAGGACGACTCGGACGAGGACGACGACTCCGAAGAGGACGACGACTCTGACGACTCCGAAGAGGACGAGGACGACGACTCCCAGGAGGACGTCACCGACTCCGACGAAGACGACTCCGACGACGAGAACTGACGTCCGCGTCGCCGGAGTCCGCTGCGGTCAGACGAGTCGCTCGACCGTGTAGTCGATCGCGCTGATGAGCTGTCGCACGTCGTCGGGTTCGATCGAGACGAACGTGGCGACGCGCAGCTGGTTGCGTCCGAGCTTGCGGTAGGGCTCCGTGTCGACGATGCCGTTCGCCCGCAGGCTCTTCGCGACGGCGGCGGCGTCGATCTTCTCGTCGAAGTCGATCGTGACGACCACGGGCGACCGGTCGGCCGGGTCGGTCACGAACGGGGTCGCGAACGACGCGGCCTCGGCCCACGTGTACAGCGCTGAGGAGGATTCCGCCGTGCGTGCACTGGCCCAGGACAGGCCGCCGTTGTCGAGGATCCACGCGAGCTGGTCTTCGAGCAGCAGCAGGGTGCTCAGCGCGGGGGTGTTCAGCGTCTGGTTCAGCCGGGAGTTGTCGACGGCGTTCTTGAGGCTGAGGAAGTCCGGGATGTAGCGTTCGGTGGCGGCGATCCGCTCGATCCGCTCGATTGCGGCCGGTGACATCGCGGCGAACCACAGGCCGCCGTCCGACCCGAGGTTCTTCTGCGGGGCGAAGTAGTACACGTCGGCCTCGGCGAGGTCGACGTCGATGCCGCCGGCGGCGCTCGTGGCGTCGATGACGGTGAGCGCGCCCTCGTCGGCGTGGACCCGCGTGACGGGAGCGGCGACGCCGGTCGAGGTCTCGTTGTGCGGCCATGCGTAGACGTCGACGCCCTCGACGGCCTCGGCGCTCGACCGCGTGCCGGCCGGCACCGTGCGCACGTCGGGCGCGGTCAGCCACGGCGCCTTCGCGGCCTGGGCGAACTTGCCGCCGAACTCGCCGAAGACGAGGTTCTGGCTGCGGTTCTCGATGAGGCCGAAGGCGGCGGCATCCCAGAACGCGGTGGAGCCACCGTTGCCCAGCACGATCTCGTACCCCTCGGGCAGTGAGAACAGCTGCGCGAGGTGCTCGCGCACGCGGCCGACGAGGTTCTTCACCGGCGCCTGGCGGTGAGAGGTGCCGAGCACGGATGCGCCGTGGGTCACCAGCGCTTCCAGCTGGGCTCCACGCACTTTCGACGGGCCGCAGCCGAATCGTCCGTCGGCGGGCAGAAGGTCACGGGGGAGCTCGACGTGCGCCATGGGACGAGTCTACGGTTCCCGTCCGCGGCCGCAGAACGCCTCCGGCGCGCTACCGGCCGCCGCCGGCGTCCCCCTGCAGCAGGCCGGTGTGCTCGCCGCGACGCTGACGCTCCATCGGGTCGTCTTCGCGCCCGCCGGTCTCCGCACGACGGGCGGCGCCGCCATCCATCACCTCTTCCAGGGGCAGAGGGACGGCTTCGCTGCGCAGCCGCTCCTTGGCCTCGTGCTCGACGAGCACGGGGATGAAATCGCGCACGCGCCCGCCGTCGAGCCGGTGCAGTTCCTCGTCGACGATCTGCTCGACCCGAGCCCGATCGACGGTGGGGAAGCGTTCGGCCAGCCGGTCGATCGCGTGTTCGATGGCGACGCGCTCGTCGCGGGCGGGGGAAGCCGCCGTCTCTTCGCTCATGCACGAAGTGTGCGCCCGCGACGGGGCCGCCGCAAGGGCTTGCCTGGCTTGTCCGCATCCGCCGTCGTCGGGTGCGGATAGGCTGTCTCTGCCCGTTCGACAGCTGTGAGGAACCGCGACATGGCCGATCTCATCGACACGACCGAGATGTATCTGCGCACGATCCTCGAGTTGGAGGAGGAGAACATCGTGCCGCTGCGCGCGCGCATCTCCGAGCGGCTGGGGCACTCCGGTCCCACGGTGTCGCAGACGGTGGGGCGCATGGAGCGCGACGGCCTGGTCGTCGTCTCGGACGACCGCCGCCTCGAGCTCACCGACTCCGGTCGCCAGAAGGCCGTCGATGTGATGCGCAAGCACCGTCTGGCCGAGCGGCTGCTCTCCGATGTGATCGGGCTCGACTGGGCCTACGTGCACGAGGAGGCCTGCCGGTGGGAGCACGTGATGAGCGAGCAAGTCGAACGTCGTCTCGTGGAGCTGCTCGGCCACCCCACGGAGTCGCCGTACGGCAACCCGATCCCGGGGCTCGATCTTCTCGGCGACATTCCTGGAGCGACCTTCGAGCAGGGCGTGGTCGGACTGGTGCGGCGCCTCAACGCCGCCGACGGTCCGGTCAGCGGCACGGTGCGCCGCCTCGCCGAGCCGGTGCAGGTCGACCCGGAGCTGCTCGAGCAGCTCAAGCAGGCCGGGGTCGTGCCCGGTGCTGCGGGAGACTTCCGCTTCAGCGAGGGCTACGTGCTCGTGCAGATGGCCGGAACAGACGACGCGCTCGAGCTTCCCGTCGAGGTCGCCTCGCACATCTTCCTCGTCGACGACGGCGCCTGACGCGCGGGCGAGCGCTTCCCCGCCCGCGCGCGGCGAGCGTGACTTATTCGTTATCTTCGGGTAGCCTGAACCGGTCTTGCACCCGAGAAAGCCCGGGTTCCAGGATGCTGGGAAGGTCGCCTCACTGGCTCGTCGCCTTCGCAGCGAACCGCACACTGTGCCCCCGACACCAGTGCCGACGAGTCAGCGCCCCCGGCGTCGAGGCGCCGGAGGATTGACTTGGCTGAAGAGAACCACCCGCACGAAGAGCCCGACGTTCCCGTGGCGAGCCGCCGCGAGCGAGCACGACAGATGGCTTCCCGTGCGAAGAAGAGCGTGACCCGCCGCACCACCGGCGCGAAGAGCACCGTGGCGAAGAGCTCCGCTCCGGTGGCGAAGGCCTCGCCGCGATCCTCGGCTCGACGCCCGCTACGCAGTCTCGTGATCTTCAGCATGGTCGGCGGTCTCGTCGCCACCGTCGGTCTCCCCGCCTACGGGGCCATCACCCTTCCGTCGGACGAGCCGCAGACCCTCCAGCAGGTCGCCGCCGAAGACGCGCAGTCGCTCGTCATCGCCTCCGACGCCGGCGCATCCGAGGAGCCGGTCGATCTCGGCCGCGAGAGCTACTCGGCGACGACGGCCGAGGAGATCGAAGAGAAGAAGGCCGAAGAGGCGGCGGCTGAGGCCGCGGCCGAGCGTGCCCGTCTCGCGGCGGCTGCCGCCAGCTCCGCCGAGACGTCTCAGACGTCGTACTCGGTCGACCTGTCGATGGTGGCGCCGGGAACGGGAGCGGTGCGCTATCCGCTCGCCGGCGGATACACCGTCGGCGACGGCTTCCTCGCCCGTGGCGGGTCGCACATGGGCGTCGACATGCTCATCGGCGGCGGCACGCCGATCTACGCGGCCGCCGGCGGCGTGGTCCGCATGTCGCAGGAGAGCCTCGGCGGCTACGGCGTCGCGGTCGTCATCGACCACGTCATCAACGGCCAGTCGGTCACCACGACCTACGGTCACATGACCTACGGCAGCCGCCAGGTCGTCGCCGGTCAGACGGTCTCCGCGGGGCAGATCATCGGCCTCGTCGGATCGACCGGGCGCTCGACGGCGAACCACCTGCACTTCGAGGTCGCCATCGGCGGGTCGAACGTCGACCCCATGGCGTGGCTCGCGCAGAACGCCGGCTGACGCCGTCCGGCGTGTTCCTCGACACGCCACGTCTCGTTCACCCGCGGATGCGACCCGACCTGCTGCTGCGTGCATTAGCCTGAGACCCGACGCTGAGAGAAGCGGAGGGAAGCTGATGGAGAGTGCGCCCCGCATCCGAACCATGGATGCGCTCGGACTGCTCGTCCTTCGGCATTCTGTGAGCGGAAGCCGCGGTCCTGCCGTGGTCTTCAAGGCGCTGTCTGTGTGACAGCGCCTTTTTTCATGCCCGAAACCTCTCGATTCGTCGCACTTCGAGGAGCCGCGAAGCCGTCCCGGCCGTTCGAGAGGAATCACTATGCGCACCCTGGTGCTGAATGCCGGTTATGAGCCGCTGGCCGTCGTGTCGTTCAAGCGGGCACTCGTGCTCGTCATGAATGACAAGGCGACGGTCGTCGAGCACATCGATGGGCAACCCGTGTGGGGCACGGATGCCTCCTACGATCGACCGGCGGTGATCCTGCTGACGCGATACGTGCGCGTTCCCGGCGGGCGCCGCGTGCCGGTCACCAGACGGGGTGTGCTCCGCCGTGATGCGCACCGCTGCGGATACTGCGGCGCGTCCGCCTCGACGATCGACCACGTGCTGCCGAGGTCGCGCGGGGGAGCGGATTCGTGGGAGAACCTCGTGGCGTGCTGCCTGCGCTGCAACAACGTCAAGGGTGATCGCACGCCGCAGGAGATGAGGTGGGAGCTGCGGTTCACGCCGGGCCCGCCGCGCGGCGCGCAGTGGACGGTGCGGGGCACCGATCGCACCGACCCGCGGTGGGAGCCGTATCTCGCGCTCGCCGCCTGATTCTCCCGGATCCTCGAACAAAACTTCCGCTTCAGCCCCATCCGTGTCGGTGGTGGGCCGTATCGTCACGTCATCGCATTGATTGACTAGAACATGTGTTCTAGCCTGTGGAGGTGGCAGGGGTGGCGAGGATGCAGCAGACGGTCCGCGGTGACCGCAGCGGTGACGTGCGAGCGCTGCGGGCGCAGCTCGAGAAGGTGCAGGGCCGCCGGCTGGGCGGAACGACGCTTCCCGTGCATCCCGCCCTCGCCGACATCCTCCCGGGTGGAGGTCTGCGATCGGGGTCGGTCTACGCCGTCGATCCGTCGCCGTCGTTGCTCTTCGCGCTCCTGGGTGCTCCCTCCCAGGCGGGGTCGTGGTGCGCGGCGGTGGGCATGCCCGATCTCGGGGTCGAGGCCGCCGAACGCCTCGGCGTCTCGCTGTCGCGGCTCGTGCTCATCCCCGATCCGGGGCCGCGCTGGCTGGCCGTGGCGGCCACCGTCTCAGAGGTGATGCCGATCGTCGCGGTGCGACCGGCCTCGCGCGTCGGCGATGCCGACGCCGCGCGCTTCGCCGCCCGGCTGCGAGACCGCGACGGCGTGCTTCTGGTGCAGGGGAACTGGCCGCAGGCGGAGGCGACGATCCGGGTGGCGGAGCCGGAGTGGACGGGGCTGGGGGCCGGGCACGGGTATCTGTCGGACCGGGGCGTGACCGTCGAGGTCTCGAGTCGTCGACTGCCGACTCCGCGACGGGGGCGACTGTCTCTTCCGGCGGCGGACGGGAGCGTCGTCCGCGTGCGGGAGGAGGAAGGCATTCGGCAGACGGGGCGGATGCGCCTCGAGGCGGTGGGGTGATGTCCGCGGCGACGGTGCAGACCCGCAGCCTCGTGCTGTGGGTGCCCGACTGGCCGGTGGTGGCGCTGTCGCGTGAACGGG
This sequence comes from Microbacterium sp. MTN4-26, assembly GCF_042846595.1. NCBI lineage: Bacteria > Bacillati > Actinomycetota > Actinomycetes > Micrococcales > Microbacteriaceae > Microbacterium > Microbacterium sp. MTN4-26. The sequence goes on along the minus strand of NZ_BTGO01000004.1, from coordinate 110,454 downwards.
CGGCGCCGGTGGAGCATCCACTGGCGGTCGTGGAGAACAACACCGTGGTCGCCTGTTCGGCGGCTGCTCGCGTCGAACGCGTGCGGCGCGGTCAGCGCCGACGCGACGCGCAGGCCCGATGCCCCGATCTCGAGATCGTCGCCGCCGACCAGGCGCGGGACCACCGGGTGTTCGCATCGGTGGTCTCCGCCGTGGAGGAGCGGGCTCCGGGGGTGCAGATCATGCGGCCGGGGCTCTGCGCGCTCCGGGCGCGGGGGCCGGCGCGGTATTACGGGGGCGAGCGGGATGCCGCCGAGGTGCTGCGTGAGGCGGTGCGCGCGCTGGGCGTGGCCGACGTGCGCGCGGGGATCGCCGACGGGCCGTTCACCGCGGAGCAGGCCGCTCGCTCGGGCACGACGACGCGCGAGTCGGTGCGCGTGGTCGTCGACGGCGGGGCGGGGGCGTACCTCTCCGGCTTGTCGGTGTCCGTTCTCGACGACGCGTTCGTCACCGGGGCCGGGGCTGCACCCGGTGAGATCGCCGGCCTTCTCGCGCGGCTCGGGGTGCACACCCTCGGACAGTTCGCCGAGATGGACGTCGATCGGGTGCGCGAGCGGTTCGGGGAGCGGGGCGTGCGGCTGCACTCCCTCGCCGCGGGGGAGGATTCCCGGGGCGTCCAGCCTCGGGTGCCCCCGCCGGAGCTGCACCGGGAGGTGGCGTTCGAGCCGCCGCTGGAGATCGCCGACCAGGTGGCGTTCGGCATGCGCGTGGCCGCGGAGGAGTTCCTCGCCGGGCTCGGCGCGGTCGATCTGGTGTGCACCGAGCTGCGCGTCGAGCTCACCGGTGACCGGGGGGAGCGCAGCGAGCGGGTGTGGCTGCATCCGGGATCGTTCGACGCCGCCTCGGTGGTCGACCGGGTGCGCTGGCAGCTGAGTGAGGACACCGCCGAGGGGATGCTGGCCAGCGGCGTGTCCGTCGTGCGCATCTCTCCCGAGGCGGTCGATGCGGCGGCCCACCACGCCCCCACGGTGTTCGGTTCGGGGGCGGAGGAGCGCGTGCATCACGCGCTGTCGCGGGTGCAGGCGATGCTCGGGCACCGGGGTGTGGTGACACCGGCGGTGGGGGGAGGCCGGTGGCTGGCGGAGCGTCAGGTGATGGTGCCGTGGGGAGACCGCGCCGTGCTCGAGCATGACCGAGGGCAGCCGTGGCCGGGGAGTCTGCCCGATCCGCTCCCGGGAACGGTGTTCGCCGATCCTCCCGCGGTGAGCGTGGTCTCGCCGCGCGGCGAGAGCGTGTCCGTCGATGACCGTGGTCGCCTCAGCGATCCCCCCGCCGAGATGACCGAGGGAGGGTCGCGCCGGGGCATCCGCTCGTGGGCGGGGCCGTGGCCGGTCTTCGAGCGCACGTGGGATGCCGCGAGGGCGCGTCGGGCGCACCGGTTTCAGATGATCGACGCCGCCGGTGTCGCCTGGCTGCTGGTGTGCCAGTCCGGCGTGTGGCGGGCCGAGGCGAGGTACGACTGATGGGCTGGCGGAACCCCCCGGTGCCGTGGTCGGAGATGGAGGGGCTGCTCAGCGACCGGCGGCGGCCGGGGAACCGGCCCGCCGGGGCCGACGGCGGCGACAGTCCGGCCTGGTCCACCAAGCGCGCTCCCTACGTGCCGCCGGTGATCGAGCGCCCGGCGGGGGCGGTGCCCTACGCCGAGCTGCATGCCCACTCATCCTTCTCGTTCCTCGACGGCGCCTCTTCGCCCGAGGAGCTCGCCGAGGAGGCGGAGCGGCAGGGGCTGCATGCCCTCGCGATCACCGACCACGACGGCTTCTACGGCATCGTCCGCTTCGCCGAGGCCGCTGAGGGTCTCCGGCTGAAGACGGTGTTCGGGGCAGAGCTGTCTCTCGAGCTGCCCGCGCCGCAGAACGGCGAACCCGACCCCGTCGGCGCCCACCTGCTCGTGCTCGCCCGCGGCGAGGAGGGGTATCACCGGCTCGCCGGCGCCCTCACCCACGCCCAGCTCGCCGGGCGCGAGAAGGGTCGGCCGGTCTACGACCTCGACGACCTGGCCGCGCGCTCCCGCGACGCGTCGGGGGTCGGGCACTGGGTGATCATGACCGGATGCCGCAAGGGCACCGTGCGCCGCGCGCTCGCCGCCTCCGGCGCCGCCGGCGCCGCGACCGAGCTCGACCGGCTCATCGAGCGGTTCGGCGCCGATGCGGTGTGCGTCGAGCTGATCGATCACGGCTCTCCGCTCGATTCGCGGCACAACGATGTGCTCTTCGCCCTCGCCCGGGAGCGCGGCCTGGATGTGGTGGCCACCAACAACGTGCACTACGCCGTGCCGGACCGCGCGCACCTGGCTGCCGCGGTCGCCGCGGTGCGGGCGCACCGGGGGCTCGACGAGATCGACGGGTGGCTGCCCGCGCACGACGGCGCGCACGTGCGCTCGGGGGCCGAGATGGCGGAGCGGTTCGCGCGGTATCCCGGGGTGATCGAACGCACGGTGACGCTCGCCGACGAGCTGGCCTTCCCGCTGCGTCGGGCCCGGCCCTCGCTGCCGCGCCAGGAGGTTCCCGACGGTCATACGCCGATGAGCTGGCTGCGGCACCTGGTGTGGGAGGCGGTGCCGCGGAAGTATCCCGACCTCACCGACGACGACGCCGCGCGCATCGACAAGGAGCTCGGGGTGATCGAGGCGAAGGACTTCCCCGGCTACTTCCTCATCGTGCACGGCATCGTGCAGGAGGCGCGTCGGCGCGGCATCCTGTGTCAGGGGCGTGGGTCGGCCGCGAACAGCGCGGTCTGCTATCTGCTCGACATCACCGCGGTGGATTCGATCGCCTACAAGCTGCCGTTCGAGCGGTTCCTGTCGTCGCTGCGCGACGAGGAGCCCGACATCGACGTCGATTTCGACTCCGATCGCCGCGAGGAGATCATCCAGTGGGTCTACGAGCGTTACGGGCGAGAGCGTGCCGCGCAGGTGTCGAACGTCATCCAGTACCGGCCGAAGAATGCCGTGCGCGATATGGCGAAGGCGCTGGGGCATTCGCCCGGGCAGCAGGATGCGTGGTCGAAGCAGGTGGAGCGCTGGGGGGCTTCGCTCGACAGCGCGCCCGACCACGACATCCCGGACCGCGTCATCGCGTACGCGTCCGAGCTGCTGAAGGCGCCGCGGCACCTCGGCATCCACTCCGGCGGCATGGTGCTCACGGACCGGCCCGTCGGCGAGGTGGTGCCCATCGAGCACGCGCGCATGGCGGGTCGCACCGTCATCCAGTGGGACAAGGACGACGCCGCGTGGATGGGGCTGGTGAAGTTCGATCTGCTGGGCCTCGGCATGCTCGCCGCGATCCAGTACTGCTTCGACATGATCCGTGCGGCCACGGGGGAGGAGTGGGAGCTGGCGACCATTCCCAAAGAGGAGCGGGCGGTGTACGACATGCTGTGCCGGGCCGATTCGATCGGGGTCTTCCAGGTCGAATCCCGTGCCCAGATGGGGCTGCTGCCGCGGTTGCAGCCGCGGCGGTTCTACGACCTCGTGGTCCAGATCGCCCTGATTCGGCCCGGACCCATTCAGGGGGGCGCGGTGCATCCGTTCGTGCGACGCAAGCTCGGTCACGAACCGGTCGTCTACGCGCATCCGAAGCTCGAGCCGGTGCTGGAGCGCACGCTGGGCGTGCCGGTGTTCCAGGAGCAGCTGATGCAGATGGCGATGGCGGTGGGGGAGTGCACCGGTGAAGATGCCGATCTGCTGCGGCGGGCGATGGGCTCCAAGCGCGGGGTGGAGCGCATCGAGTCGCTGCGCGAGAAGCTGTATGAGGGCATGGCCACCAATGGCCTGGTCGGAGAGGCCGCCGACGCGATCTACGCGAAGATCCAGGCGTTCGCGAACTTCGGCTTCGCCGAGTCGCACTCCCTTTCGTTCGCCCTGCTCGTCTATGCCAGCTCGTGGATCAAGCTGCACTACCCGGCGGCGTTCCTCGCGGGACTGCTGCGCGCCCAGCCGATGGGGTTCTATTCGCCGGCGACGCTCACCGCCGACGCCCGCCGCCACGGCGTCGAGGTGCGGCGCCCCGACCTGCACGCCTCGGGGGTCGAGGCGGTTCTCGAACCGGTGTCGGGGGATGCGGTGGCGGCGCCCACTGGGCGTGCCGCGTGTGCGGAGCGCATCCAGGATCCCGTCGGCGACTTCGACCCTCAGGGCGTGGATGAATCGGCGGCTCACCGCCGCGACGCGGGATATGCCGTGCGGCTGGGGCTGGCGGCGATCAAGGGCATCGGTGCGGCGCCGGCCGGCCGCATCGTCGCCGAGCGGGGGAGCGGTGGGCCGTTCCGGGACATGCGGGATCTCGTGCGGCGCACGGGTCTCACCGCCGCCCAGCTCGAGGCGCTCGCCACGGCCGGGGCGTTCGAGTGTCTCGGGCTCAGCCGGCGCGAGGCGATCTGGATGGCGGGGGATGCCGCGCAGGACCGCGCCGAATACCTTCCGGACTCCCTCGTCGCGGTGCAGCCGCCGCTGTTCACCGACCCTTCCGGCTACGACGTGCTCGCCGCCGACCTGTGGGCGACGGGTGTCTCCACCGACGACCATCCGATGACGCACTTCCGGTCCCGTCTCGACGCGCGCGGCGTGCTGACGTCGGCGGGGCTGAGGACCCACGAGACCGGACGCCGCGTCGAGGTCGCCGGGCTCGTCACCCACCGGCAGCGCCCGGCGACGGCATCTGGCGTGACCTTCATCAACCTCGAAGACGAGTACGGGCTCGTGAACGTGATCTGCTCGGTGGGGGTGTGGAACAGGTATCGCCGTGTCGTGCGCGACGCGCCCGCTCTCATCGTGCGGGGCATGCTGGAGCGCTCGGTCGAGGGCGTGACGAATCTGCTCGCCGACCGCTTCGACGACCTGCGGGTGGATGTGCCCCACAACGCGCGGAACTTCCGCTGACGAACCGGACCGCCACGCCTCGGCCGGTAGACTTCTGCGGCCAGCCTCTGTAGCTCAATGGAAGAGCAGTTGCGTCCTAAGCAAACGGTTGGGGGTTCGAGTCCCTCCAGGGGCACAACATATTTTTGCTTCCGACCAGGTCTTTATTTTGGGGCAGCCTAGCTAGTTTTCCGGTTTTGCCCGCATTTTGCCCGCATTTGAGAACGCTATGAGCCGAAAACCGGGCAGCTTCGAGGGGCATCACGACGCTTCGTTCGACGTCTCAGAACGACGAAATCGAGCGTTTCTGGTTGGGTTTGCCTCGTCGAAAAACTGAGCAATCTGCTCTCTGCGGCTACTGCGGTCGGGCGTAGCGCGTCTGCGGACCCGACGGCAGCGCCACCAACGGCATCCGGGCGTTCAGTCGCGTCGCGACGGCATCCAGATCGTCGTCGAAGAGGTCGGCGTAGGTGTCCAGCGTCATCGCCGCCGGCGCATGCCCGAGCATCCGCTGCACGGCCTTCACGTTCGCGCCCGAGCTGATTGCGAGTGACGCGGCCGTGTGACGGAGGTCGTGGGGCGTGACCCGCGGGATCGACGGATCAAACTCCTGCGCGCGCCGCACCGCGTTCGCGAATCATCCCTTCGCGCCGGAGTTGCGCATGTGATTGACCCCGTCCCCGAACAGCAGACCCTCCGGGCCCTTACCTACGCACGCCTGATCGATCATCGGCGCGAGACGCTCCGGGTACGGCACCGATCGCTTCTCGTGCGTCTTGGGCGTACCGACGTGGATCTCGTAGGCGATCATCACCGCGTTCTCCTCGATGACGAAGCGTCGACGAAGCCGGTTCACGCTCCGCACGCGCAGACCCGTAGCCTCGCCCCATCGCAAGCCGCAGTACGCCAGCGTCAGGACGAGCGTCGGATGCGCGGAGCACGCGGCCAGCGTCGCCACCTGGTCATGTGTGAGGTAGACGCGGCGCTTGCCCGGCCCATGCCGAGGAAGGTTGCGCACCTGGCGGGCCGGATTGCTCGCGAGGCGACGATCGTCGATGGCGACGTCGAGGATGCCGGCCAGGATCCCCAGCGAGCGAAGGACGACGGTCCGTGACTTCTGCGTCGCGAGGTTGGACCCCCAATCCTGGACTTCGGAGCGCCGGATCGACGAGATCTCCCTGTGGGCCCAGACCGGCGCGACGTGGTTCTTCCATGCCCGCTCGAGCGTCATGTAGTACGAGGGCTTCGACATCGGCGGTTGCTTGGAGCGCAGCCAGCTATCGGCGAACATGCGGACGGGAACTCGCGACGAGGCGGGGTCGATGTACTCGCCCTTCGACTTCGACACCGTGACCATCGAGAGGTAGAGCTTCGCTTCGCGCATCGTTGTGAAGCCACGCTTCTCCGCCTCGGTGCGATCCGGCTTGCGATAGCGCACCCGGTAATGGCGACCGTTCACCGACTCGTACGGGGTGATGCTGCCCATCTCGACCTCCGCTCGTGCCGGCTCGACAGTCAGTATCGGGCCAGTGTCGGACACTGATCGGATGCCGTCAATGCGGCCGGTGAGACATGTGGATAGATGACGGAAGACGTCGTCAACTGGCGTTGAGGCGAAGGGGCGTCTCGCTCGACGCCGAGAGTGTAGCGATCGTTCGCGTCTCCGTTCTCGCCGCTCACTCCTTGCAGACTCCGCGCTGGAGCGCGTCGCTTAGCAGCCGTTCGGCGACGAGCACTGCGCCGCGCCCAATCGCTGATGTGGCTGAATGTCGGAGCGAACGAGACGTGTGCGGTACCGTCACACCGGGACTAGAGAGCGTTTCGAGAAGTGCTATCGGAGTTCGCCAGTGAGCGTGACTGAGCTGTCTGTCGGGTAATAGCGACTCACCGCTCACGGCTGGCGTGATGTAACGGGAGGAACAAGTGGCACGGGTGGAGCGGATTGAGAAGGGCGACCTTGAATCGGGAGTCCATCCCACGAGCGTGGTGTGTGCCGCGCAGCTGGTCCCTGATGACCAGGGGTCGTTTGTGGTGCAGCTCGCTTCGTTCGGCTCGAAAGCGGCCGAGTCCAGTGGGAAGCGGCACGTCACGCAGACCTATCAGTTCGATCGTTATGCCGCTGCAACCCTAGTGCGCTACTTCACGGAGGCGTTCGGCGACGACTTCGTGAGTGAGACTCCCGGCGACATGTAGAGGCCCACAGCGGAGGCGCGTTCTCGACGCCGGCCAGTCTGTTACTCATCTCGCGGATTCTTCGACTGCCAGCCAATTGGCGATGATCCACTGTGCCACCTGGGCGGGATCTTCGTGTTCCCAGAATCGCAGTACCGTCCAGCCCGCTGCCGTCAGCGCCGCCGTGACCGCGGAATCACGCTCCGCGTTTCGGTCGAGCTTGGGTCCCCAGTAGGCAGCGTTGGCTTTCGGGGCGGTGCCGTGGATGGGGCAACGATGCCAGAAGCACCCGTCGATGAACACGGCGATCCGACGCCGTGTGAACACGATGTCGGCGCGCGACGTCGACGCCGCAATCGGTCGTGTATCAACACGGTATCTCAGGCCGGCGGCGTGCAGAATCCGCCGAACACGCATCTCGGGCTTGGTGTCGCGCCGACGATTCGACACCATCGTCCGTCGTGATGCTTCGCTGGATGCCCAGGAGCCTGTCATGACCTGGAGCGTACCTTCCGGATGGGCAGTGGGCCCCGCGAGGCGTCAGCCACCTGATGATTCGAACAGTCCGCCAAGCAGCGCGCGCAACGCCTCATCCTCCATCGCAGCCACATCCGTCACACGCAACTCAAACTGCAGAGCCTTGAAGCCGGTTCGAACTGCCTCTCGACGACTTGTGCTGCGGTCGAGCGCGACGATCTGCTCGCTGACCATGCGTGCAAGTCGATGGTCGGACGAGAGGTTGCGGTCAATAAGGCCGACGAGTTCGTCCTCGAACAGCGGCAATTCAGGGTCGTTGAGTAGCTCACCGAGGATCGAGGACCGAAGGTACAGGCGTTGGAAGACGTTGCGACGGCCAGAGCGATATCGATCGTGGGGAAGATGACCGTTCGCGTCAGGTCCGAAACGCTCTACTGCGAGGTCCGGCAGGACCACCAGAGCCAGGTATGGCCAGACGTCAGGATGTGCGGCACCCGCCCGCCCCTCCGATTCGAACCATCGAGCAAGTGCGCCGCCCACCGCTATGTCGAAGAGGCGGTCGCGATCGCCGCGCTTGCGGCTGCTTGCTTGAGGAAGGGCATCGGCGACCGCCTCGTGGAGATCGCGAAGGCGCTGTGCAGGAACGGGGATCCCAGTTGCAGGGAAGATGGCACCCGGATGGTGGCCGCCGTCGGGAAACGGCTGAGCGGTGCCCCCTGCGGCGAGGGTGCGCTCGATTCGCGAGATCTCGCTATCCACATCAGCGCGGCTGAGCCGAGGATAGGTGAATGTCACTTGCCGCTTGCCTTTCCATGAAGTGCCAGCGCCTCACGCGAGCGGGATACCAGAGTCATTGGATCCTCGAGAGCCAACCGGCATCCCTCTTCCAACGTCAGGCCCAGGGACGAGGCGATGGACAGGCCCAAGGCAACGACTGAGCCTAGATCATCGTCGGCGATGTCCCGCATGCGGTCGGCGGGAATCGAGTTACGCCATCCACCCAAAAAATGAAGCACGCCCAGGTGAATGTCGCACTCGATTGCCTTATAGACGTCCTCCGGAGCATCGCCGTCGACGATCTGGTGACAGATTTCGAGATCGGTATTCACGAACAGTCGAATCGAGGAGCTGATGCTCCAATGCGGTTCGGCATCGGCTGCGATCTCGAGCGCCCACGGCACGGAGCGCCGCCCGGTCGAGCCAAACGATGTGGCGGAGGTCGGGAAGTCTGCTTCATCGCGTTCAAGCCGGAGCGAGATGGGGCTGGGGAGTTGCCAGAGCCTCGCGCTCTGATGAATTGCTTTCATCGGATCCGGGCTGGCGGTGCGGCCGGGACCAACCACCCATAGGTCAGCCGTCAACTCGACTGCGAGCTCGCTCCCATCGGCTTTGAGCTCGACGTCCGCGCGCCACACTCCATCCTGTTCTCTGAAGTGCGCCTGGGAGCGCCAACGAGTTCGGGCGGCCATGCAGCCCACAATTGCCACAAGTAGCACACCCTCGCCGGGCGAGATTCCAGTTTCATCCCAGAAGCTCTCTGCCAAAGTGGCCGACGCGCGAACGTGTCCCGCGTCAAGTTGTTGGCAGGATTTCTTCTCTTTCGAAGGTGGGGGTGGTGGGGTCGGCCAGGCCCATGTGCACCTCTATCGGCCGGTTCCAGGCGATCGCCTCGTGCGGGCGTTCGGTGTTGTACTCGGTCCGGTAGTCCTCGGCGCGTTCGATCAGCGTCAGCGCGTCGGGGATCTCGTCGAGGAACAGTCGCTCGTACTTCAGGGTCCCGAACCCGCGTTCGCGTGACCCGTTCTGCCCGGGGGTCTTCACCCGGGTGCGGACGTGCCGCAATTCGGGGTGTCTCATGATGAACAGCTCGAAGTTCAGCGACCGGAACGGGCCGCCGTTGTCGGTGACGATCTCTGCCGGAGGCTCCGCTCCGACGAGAACGGTAGTGCCGCGAGGGTCACACCGCTAGGGGTCATCCTCGCGGTGTTCGAGGGACTCGGCGCGAATTAAGCTGAGTCGCATGAGCGACGCGATTTTGAACCCCGATGATGCAGCGCAACGAGCGCGCGAACTGATCGAAGCCGACGTGAACGCGCGGGTTGAGGCCGTGCGTCAGGTCGTGGCGGCGACCAACGATGCGGACGATGCCGAGCGGCGATGGAAGGATGCAACAGCCATACACGAACGGGCGTGGCGTGCCGCGCTCGATGCTGGCTGGTCGGAGAAGGATCTGCGCGCAACGGGCGCGCGCGCACCTGGTCAGACGAGCCGCCCCCGGCGTGCTCGAACCGCCGGCACACGATCCTCCAACGGCGCTGGTTCTGCTTCTTCTGAGGAGTAGCCTTCGGCTCTGATCTTCTCAACGGCCCCCGTCACGCTTCGCGCTGATGGGGGCCGTTGCGTGGGCAACTTCGTTGCCTTCCGGCCTGTGGATGATACGCGCCGGTTTCGCTGCGGCAAGGGCTTTCGCGGCATATCCTCCCTCGCTGCGCTCACTCCGGTATTCCACGGTCCCCTGCCTCCGCGCCCCCAACGCTGTAATTCGGCTTTTGCCGAAAGGCAATGAGGTTTGGAGAGGAGAAGTGCCATGAACGATGAACCGCTGACCGTGTACTCCAAGGCCGGCTGTGTGCAGTGCACGGCGACGCTGCGGGCGCTCGATGCCGCCGGCATCGCGTACCGGGTGATCGACCTGACCGGTGACCCGGTGGCGCTGGAGCACGTCAAAGAGTCGGGCTTCCTACAGGCTCCGGTGGTCGAGGGCGCCGGCGACCCCTGGTCGGGTTTCCGACCCGATCGGATCGACGAGCTGGTCAAGTCGAGGGCGGCGTGAGCGATGAACACGACAGTGAGCTTCGCCACGATCCAGACGACGTTCCCCAGCGGCGACGACGACCACTACCGGTTGTCGCAGAAAGTCGGGGAACGCGACCAACAGCTGCACGACTACGGCCGGCACGGGTACCGGCTCGCGAACACGGTGACAGTCCCCGGAGCCGAGTTCGTGACGGTGATCGACACACTCACGAGGGAGAACGACTGATGCCGTACGAACACTCCCCCGCACCCATTCTGCTCACCCCCCACGAGGCGGCAGTCATCCTCGGCCGTGACGTGGCAGAACTGCGGCGGTGGCGTGGCCAGAACGTCGGGCCCACGTTCCACGACCTCGGCCGCGGACTCATCCGCTATGCCCGTAAATCGGTGATCGAGGAGGCCAGCTACGACGCCGAATCAAAGCGCTAGCAGAAACCGCTGCACGCACAGATAGTCATCATGACGAGGCATCGCTCCCGAGCACCGCCTCTTCCCCTCCGGAGCTGCTGGCTACTGCGGAATTATGTTGCAAATGCTGCGCTCGGAGCACGTCGCCGGGTCAAGCGTCCGACTTATCGCGATCATGCCGACCAGTTCCGCCTCGAGGCGGGCGAGTTCTTCTTGCCGTGCCCGGACCTCTGCAAGTTTGCCAGCTAGCAGGGAGTTCACATGTGAGCACGGGGCCCGTCCGACCTCGCGCAGTTCAAGAACTCCTGCGATGTCGGTCAGCTTCAGTCCGGCCGCTTTAGCGGCGCGGATAAACCCGACACGTGCAACCGCACGGTCCTCGTACGCCCGGTATCCGTTGCCTTCCCGAGTTGGCGCCGGCAGCAGTCCTTCCCGTTCGTAGAACCGGATGGTCTGTGTGCTGACGCCGGTCATTTCGGCGAGATCTCCGATGCGCATGTCTCTATCCCACCACTTGACCTTGCACCTGGCTACAACGTCTATGGTCGGTGGATGGAAATCACGGTGCAGTACTTCGACGGTTGTCCGAACTGGGAGACGATGGCGGAACGTTCCGCGGTGATTGCCGCGGAACGTTCCGACCTCACGGTGAAACAACAACTCGTGTCGTCGCAGGCGGACGCGGAAGCGCTCGATTTCCGCGGGTCACCCAGGCTCCTCGTCGACGGGGCTGTCTTGTTTCCGGCACCAGATGGGCCGCCAGGCTTGTCCTGCCGGGTCTACCTGACCCCCGAGGGTCTTGCCGGGTCTCCGACCCTGGATCAACTGCGCGATGCCATCGCCCACACGGAAGCGGCGGCGCAATGAGTGGCAGGTTCGATCTGGTCGTGATCGGCGCGGGTATGGCGGGAATGACCGCGGCCAACAAGTGCGCCGCGCAGGGATGGCAGGTTGGGATCGTCGATGAACTGCCCTACGGCGGAACCTGCGCGCTGCGCGGTTGCGATCCGAAGAAGATTCTGCGCCGCGGCGCAGAAATCATCGACGCCGCTCAACTGATGAGCGACACCGGGGTCCAGGAGAACGGGGTATCGGTGGATTGGCCAGCGCTGATGCGGCGGAAACGCGGCTTCACGGACCGTGTCCCGAAGCGGATGGAGGACGAACTCGTCGGCAATGGCGTCACTACCTTCCACGGGCACGCCGAGTTCAGCGGGCCGAACGAGCTCATCATCGACGGCACTGCCCATCGGTCGGACCGGTTCCTCATCGCCTCTGGTGCGACACCGCGCCCCCTGGTCTTTCCCGGTGCGGAGCATCTGATCGACAGCACCGGGTTCCTGGATCTCGATGAGCTGCCTCGCCGAATGGTGTTCATCGGCGGCGGCTTCATCTCGTTCGAGTTCGCGCACATCGCCGCTCGTGCCGGTGCGGAGTGCACGATCATCGACCGCGGGTCCCGACCGCTGCGGGAATTCGATCCGGACCTTGTCGAACTCCTCGTTACCCGATCCGAAGAGGCTGGCATCCGTGTGCTTCGCAACACAACGGTCACCGGAGTTGGGACCACGCTCGCCGGTTACCGGGTGGGTATCGACACCGCCGGAACAGCGGCCAGCATCGACACCGGCCTCGTAGTCCACGGCGCGGGTAGGGTTCCCAACCTCGACAGCCTGCATTTGGACGCTGCGGGTATTGCCAGCAGTCCACGCGGTGTGACTGTCGCCGCCCACTTGCAAAGCATCACCAACCACGCCGTGTTCGCCGCCGGCGACGCCGCGAACACGATTGGCCGTCCCCTCACGCCCGTTGCCGTGTTCGAAGGCAAAGTCGTCGCGTCCAACATGATCAAAGGCACCACTACCACGCCCGACTACACGGGCGTGCCCACCACCGTGTTCGCCATCCCTGAGCTCAACCGCGTAGGTCTTCTCGAGCACGAAGCCGCTGACGCCGGACACGAAATCGCCGTCCGTTTCACTGACACCAGCGACTGGTACTCCACCTACCGGGTAGCCGAAACCACCGCCGCAGCAAAGATCATCATTGACACCGCATCGGACCAGATCCTCGGCGCACACCTCCTAGGCCCCGGCTACTCTGAACTCATCAACACCTTCGGCCTCGCCATCAAACTCGGCCTCACCACCCGCCAACTCAAATCCGTTACTGCCACTTATCCCTCCCTTGGCTCGGACCTCGGATCCCTGCTGTAGTAGACCGCGAAATCGCTCGCTGTGACGGGGCGAGATAGCCTTCCATGGTTGGTCTCTGCTGAGGACGCAATCCAGGTCCGTTTCGAGTCTCGCCCGATCCTTCTGACTGGCCAGGATTACGTTCGCCACACGGAACCGAGGTTGAATCGGCCTGGCGTATACGCGGCATCGGCTGGCTGGGCTTGGACTGCCGGCTACCGATTACCGAGCAGATATTGACGCGATGAGCTCGAATGAACGTTGACACGGCCACCCAGTGCTCATGCTGTGGCAGAACGATGCCGCGGTTCAAGCTGCATGAGTTGCGCGACGGAGCGGCCTACCTGTGTCGCCGATGTGGCCTGTGGATCGCCGTGCGGCTGCGCAACGACAGCGTTCGCTAACGCGCCCTGGCACGGCTGGACGCGAGTAAGTCTATTGCTGGTCGTAGGGAGCAGATGCCTGGAGCGTAGCCGCGCCATGCTGGCGCTCACTAGCTGTCATTTCTGGCTGAGCCATAGCGCGGCGCACGGACGCGGAGCTGACGTGGAGGGTCTTAGCGATCGTTTCCCACGTCGCCGGGGGGTTCTGAGCGCGCATCTGCCGAGCGACCTCGACCCGCTCAGCGCTCATCACCGTTGGCCTCCCACCGACGCGACCCTGGGCGCGTGCGTACTCCAAACCCAGCCGGGTGTTCTCCCGAATCGTGTCCACGCGCAGCTGTGCGAATACGGCGACGATGCCGAACAGGGCTCGGCCCATCGGGGTCGTGGTGTCGATCACCGGTTCGGTGAGGCTCTTGATGTCGACGCCCTTGTCCTCCAGTTCGTGCAGCGTCTCGATCAGGATGCGCTCGGTCCCGCCGAGCCGATCGAGGCGGCGCACCAACAGCACGTCGCCGGCGCGGAGGTAGTCCATGCACGCGACCCACTGCGGGCGGTCCTTGACCCGGCTGGAGTCGCCGTGGTCGACGAACACGCGCTCCGCTCCTGCCGCGTGCAGCTCGGCCTCCTGGGCCTTCGGGTTCTGCTCACGCTTGGACACTCGGGCATATCCGACGACGGTCATAGGTCCCTCCCCTGTTCCGCTTCTCGGCCGGGCGTCGTCGGCCGGCGCGAGCGGCCCGTCGACGTCGACGGTGCGGAGCGTCCCGGCGCGACGCTGCTGCTCAGGTTGGCGAACGCGCGCAGCTGCTCCATCCGTTCCGGGGTGAGCCGGCCTCCCGCGGCGGGCTGCACGATGCGGTCGAAGATCCCGCGCAGTTCGGTGAAGTCCTGGCGTTCCATAGCGCTACGTGACGCCTGGTCGTTCTCCGCCCCGGTGACTCGGCTCCAGTCGAGGTCGAATCCGGCGCCGGCGGCGATCTGTGTCCAGAAGATTCGTTGCGTGCGGCCGTTGCCCTCCCGGAATGGGTGGAGGTAGTTCACCTGGTCGTAGTGGTGCGCCAGGCGATCTACGAACCGGTCACGGTCCAGGCCGTGCAGCTGGTGCTCGTCCGCGAGCTCCGCGAACGCGAACCCCGCGCCGGACTCCAGTCGGGACACCGGCATGAAGAACTCCGCGCCCGGGTCGGTGCCCTTGCGGATGTCGACGGTGCGCAGCTGGCCGGCCCAGTCGTAGACGTCCTGGAAGAGCTGCCGGTGGATTGCCTGGAGCTGTCGCAGATCTCCGGTGACCTTCACCGGGCGGGTGATCATCTCGGCCCGTCGCCACTCGGTCAGTTCCGCTTCGGCGCGATCCAGCGTGGCACGGTCGGTCAGGCCGAGCCGGTTGTGGAGGATGCCCGATGCGGGCTCGAGGTACGGGTCGACGAAATCAGGCAAGGCCCCAGCGGGCCCGTGTGCGGCGTCCCAGCTCGTCGACGTCGAACTCCCCCGCTGCGTAGGCGGCCGCGTCGGCGCGGTACTCAGCGCCGGCGGTGAGGCCTTCCATCGCGGAGCTGTGGGCGGCGTCGGCCACGACGCGCTCACGCAGCTCGCGCTCGGCCGCGGAAATGGTGCTGGCGGTCTTGACGCTCATGGTGGCCTCCCTCGTTGCTTCTAGTCTACCCGACTTGCTCAAAAACCTATAGTGGAGGTTTTGCACAGAATGGGGTTTTGACAAGGGTTTTGAGCACCGGAGCTTCCCCGACATCTCGCGGCTTGCACCGCGCGCTGGTCGGCCTGCTCAGAATCGATCGTTTTCGGCGCCACGTGGTTAGGCTCGCTTCTAGATCACCGCGCTCCGATAATGGCAGATTGAGACCTGCTACTCGTTGGGGCATTCTCGCAGGGCTGTCTCATCGAACGTTGGGGCGGGACGGGCCTGCGCCTCTTCTGGGGTTTCAGCGATTCCGTTGCTCGAAATGTCGTCGATGAGCCAGTTCATCTCGAGGATTTCGTTGCGCTGTGCCGCGCTGATTTCGGCGGCGAGTTCGCAGACACGGACGTCCTGGATCTGCGCACGCTCCGAACGGGTGATGGCGAGGGAGTGGTGGGGAATCATCGCGTTCATCCAGGCGGTGTCGTCCACGGTGATCTGACTGCGGTCAAGCGCGACTCCGCCGGCGAGCAGCAGGACGCTAACTGTGGCGACGGCGATGTTGGCTTTGACGCTCTTGTACATATTGAGCATCCACGCCAGCATCACCAACCCCATCGCACCGCCCATGGTCAGGGCCATGAAGACGCGGCTTTCGCTGAAGCGGATGTGGCTCCACTCCCAGGAGCCGACGAACATCACCCAGTACATGACAACCATCCCAGTGAGGATCATCGCCCCGAATCGGAGATACATTTTCCAGGGCTTGGAATGACCCTGCTGGCTGTGATCGTCGGTCGCTGCTCTTTGCTCGTTCTGCTTGGGATCGTGGTGGTCGTTCGCGGTCATGACGTCTCCTGTTCGGATGGGAGGAGGTGCGGCGACGGTGACGGGGCGGGCGATTGTGGCATCGACCGTCCCGTCAGCGACCGCCAATGGAAGGTTGTGCTCGCAGGGCGACTGCGAACCTGGCCGCCTTAGAGAGCGGCGAGAAGGTCGGTGCATGCCTGCTCGCAGCGGCGGCAGGATTCGGCGCACACGCGGCAGTGCTCATGCATGTCTGCGTGCTGTTCACACTCGGCGGCACAGGACGCGCAGGCGGTGCGGCAGGCTTCGAGCAGGACGCGAACCGTTGCAACATCCGGTGCGGTTTGGCGGGAGAGCACTGCACCTGTGGCGGCGCAGATGTCTGCGCAGTCCGAGTTCTTCCGGATGCATGTAATGAGCTCCGCGACCATGTCTTCTCCGAGACATGCGTCTGCGCAGGCGGTACATGCCTGGGCGCATTCGGCGCACGCCTCGATACAGCGCAGAAGGGCGTCCTGGGTTGCGGCGAAACCGACTTTCGGGTGGGTGGCGAGCATCTGATCTGCAACAGTCATGGCTGCTTTCCTTTCTTCGGGGGCCTTTCCCCGGCATGCGATCACGCTAGAGCGAGGTCGAGGGTCGACGTAGGGGGTTGATGTCTGTCGATGGATGGTGGCTAGGGGGAGGGCAACAGGCTGAGTCCGCTGTCGTCGACGATGAGGATGTCGCCGGCGTCGGTGACGGTGATTGCCTGTGTGGAGCCGTGCGCCGTGCCGATGTTTCGCCACGACGGATCGCGTGTGGTGCTGCTCCACAGGCTGCCTTTGCTTCCCACGCCGATCAGTTGCTGGCCGTCCGGTGACACAGCGATGAGAGACATGATTGGGCTGTCTGGCAGTGGTCCGAACGTCGCCCCGTGGTCGGTGCTGACCTGGGGTCCGTCCGGCGTCGTGGCGATGATGCGTCCGGTGGCGTCGACGACGAGTGCGAAGGCCAGCAGGGTTGCCCCCGTGGGAGACCAGGTGGCCCCGAGGTCGGTGCTTGCCAGCATCTGGGCGCTACCGGTTTCTTGTCCGTACAGGGTGCCGTCCGGTGCGGCGGTGAGGACGTGGAAGTCTTTCTCCCCTGTGAATGCCACAGGCTCCCATGTCGTGCCGCCGTCGCTGCTGCGGATGATGCCGAGGTTCCCTTCCCCAAGCTCCCCGGGGGTGCCTCGGCCGGGGTGGCCGGAGGCGATGAGGGTGTCGTCGACGGCGGTGAGGCCCATCGCGTCGAAGCCGTAGCTGCCGACGCGGGAGCCGAGTTGCCCGTCGGCGGTGGCGGCGTAGAGGCCTTCGTGGGTGCCGAGGAGGAAGCCGTCATCGTCGGGTGCGGGCACGATCGCGTGAACGTGAGACAGCGCTGTGTCGGCGTGGTCGCTGCCGGTCGACGGCGGTTCGGCTGCGGCGCAGCCGGTGAGGAGCAAGCTGGTGAGCGCGACGAAGCTCGCCGTCGCGCGCAGGTGAATGCGCATTTCGCACCCTTTCGATTCCAGGGGTGAGGACGCCCTGCGGGGGCGTCCTCACCGGTGGGGTGCGTTTAGAGCTGCGCGAGCAGTTCCTGCATCTGGGCGATTTCGGCGGTCTGCGTGTCGACGATGGTCTGCGCCATCTCGACCGCGTCAGGGTTCTGGCCGTTGTCGACTTCGTCTTGGGCCATCTCGATCGCGCCTTCGTGGTGCATCGTCATCTGCTCGAGGAACAGCCGGGACGCCTCGGCGCCGGTGGCGGCTTCCAGCGCGGCCATGTCGTCCTCGCTCATCATGCCGCCGCCGTGGTCCATGCCCTCCATGCTGTCCATATCGGGCATGTCGGCGCCCCACTCGGTCAGCCAGGACTGCAGCTGGTCGATTTCGGGCTGCTGGGCGGCTTTGATGTCGGAGGCCAGGGTGAGCACGCCCGGGTCGATGCCTTCCTTGTCCAGGATGATGTCGGCCATCTCGACGGCCTGCTGGTGGTGCGGGATCATCATCTGCGCGAACATCACATCCGCGTCGTTGAAGTCTGCCGTCGTCGCGGACGATGAGGACGGGGACGAGCTGCTGCCGTGGTTCATGCCGGGCATGGACTCCGGGCTGGAGCCGTCGGCGCAGCCAGCGAGGGTGAGGGCGGCGGCGAGGGTGAGCGCAGCGGTCGCTGCGGTACGAATCTTCATCAGGGTTCTCCAGATACAGGGGTACGTGAACGAACACCGGTCACATCGACAGGTGGGTGAAGGCCGGGCCGGCAGGGTGCGCCGGCTCGGCCGCATCACGTACGGCTGATGCAGAGAGCTGTGAGAGAAGGTGGCCGCAGGCCCGGCCTGCCGGGGAGTGCGGCGCTGAGTGGCTGCGGGCGCGGCAGGACGGACAACCACACTTGGCTCGGGCGGAGTCGGGCGAGCAGCAGCACGGTGGCTAGGAGCGCCAGCACACACGCCATTGCGAGCATGTCTGAGTGGCCGGAGCCGCAGTCCGCACATGGCTCGTCCGTCGCGGTGCTGCCGGAGTGGTGATCATCCGCGGTGGCGATGGTGGTTTGGTGGCCGGTGTCGGCGGCGGTGTGGGTGTTGAGGGAGTGCATGGCCAACAGGCCGACGATGACCGCGCCGGTCACCGCGATGAGCAGCAGAAGGGTGCGCGCCATGGACCGTCCGGCGTGGAGCCGTTCCGTCAGTGCGATCAGCGACATGTCACCTCCCTCCTTCCACGGTACGACACTCCTGTCAGCGGCCGGTAACCGCGTCCGGGCTGAGGTCGAGACGTCGCAGCAGTTGAGCGTTGAGGGCGACGACGATGGTGGACAGCGACATCAGGATGGCGCCGACAGACATGGGTAGGACGAACCCGATGGGGGCGAGTACCCCGGCGGCCAGCGGGACGGAGATGAGGTTGTACCCGGCGGCCCACCACAGGTTCTGCTTCATCTTGCGGTAGCTGGCGCGAGACAACTCGATCACCGACAGCACGGAGCGGGGATCGTCACTGGCAAGAATGACACCGGCGGACGCTATCGCCACATCAGTGCCCGCACCAATGGCGATACCGACGTCGGCTTGCGCGAGAGCCGGTGCATCGTTGACCCCGTCACCGACCATGGCGACCTTGCGGCCTTCGCTTTGAAGCTCCTTGACCTTGGACGCCTTGTCCTCCGGCCGGACCCCGGCGAAGAACCGGTCGATACCGAGGTCGGCGGCGACGGAGGCGGCGACCGCTTCGGCGTCTCCGGTGATCATGACCACCTGCACGCCCCGCTGGTGCAGGGCGTCGACGGCGTTGCGGGACTCGGGACGGATCTCGTCCGCCAGGCGCAGGGCCCCTGCGACCTGCCCGTCGACGAGAACGTGCAGGATGATCGCGCCCTCCTTGCGCCACTCGTCCGCGACCGGTAGCTCCACCGCGCCTTCCTGGTCGAGCATGTGCGGGCCGCCGACCTGGATGGTGCGGCCGGTCACCCGCGCACGGACACCGACGGCCGGTGAGGACTCGAAGTCGCTGGCGGCAGGGACAGTGAGCTGCCTCTCCTGCGCGGCGTTCACGATCGCCCGAGCCAAGGGGTGCTCCGAGTCCGCTTCCGCGGCCGCGGCCCACGCGAGAAGCTCGTCCGCATCGATGCCGGCGGCCGGGTCGATCGCGGTGACGGCGGGGGTGCCCTTGGTGAGGGTGCCGGTCTTGTCGAACAGGACGGTGTCGACGGTGCGCATGCTCTCCAGCGCGAGGCGGTCTTTCACGAGCACACCGCCGCGGGCGGCGCGCTCGGTGGCGATGGACACCACCAGCGGGATGGCAAGGCCCAATGCGTGCGGGCAGGCGATGACGAGGACGGTGATGGTGCGGATGACCGCTTGATCGGGGAACCCGACCAGGGTCCAGACCGCGGCGGTGACCGCGGCCGCGCCGAGAGCGAACCAGAACAGCCACCCGGCGGCACGGTCCGCGAGGCGTTGCGCGCGGGAGGAGGAGTTCTGCGCTTCGGTGACGAGTTTCTGGATGCCGGCGAGAGCGGTGTCCTGCCCGACCGCGGTGATTTCGACCCTCACCCCGGAGTCTGTGGCGACGGTGCCTGCGATGACCTGGTCGCCGTCGGTGCGGCGAACCGGGCGGGATTCGCCAGTGATCATGGACTCGTCCATGCTGGCCGAGCCCTGCACGATCCGACCGTCCGCGGGTACCCGTCCACCGGGGCGGACAACGACGACGTCTCCGACCTGCAACTCGGCGGGGGCGACGGTGACGGTGGTGTCCCCCTCGACTTTCACTGCCTCGTCGGGTAGGAGCGCGGCGAGGGAGTCCAGGGCGGAGGTGGTCTGGGCGAGGGATCGCATCTCGATCCAGTGCCCGAGGAGCATGATGACGATCAGCAGCGCCAGCTCCCACCAGAAGTCCAGCTCGTGGTGCAGTAGCCCGATGCTTGCGCCCCACGAGGCGAGGAACGCGACGGTGATCGCGAGGGCGATGAGGAGCATCATGCCGGGCTTGCGGGCGCGCAGTTCGCTGACGGCGCCGGTGAGGAACGGGGCGCCACCCCACACGTACATGACGGTGCCGAGGATGGGGGACACCCATTCCACCCATGCGGCGTCGGGCAGCGGGTATCCGATCAGCATCGAGAACATCGTGGAGAACACGACGACGGGCACCGCGAGGATCAGCATGATCCAGAACAGCCGCCGGAACCGGGCAACGTGGTCTCCGTGTCCGGCGTGCCCGCCGTGGTCGGCATGCCCGTGCCCGGAGTGCCCTGCAGCGGGTGCCCGGTCGTCTTCGCTGTGCGGGTGACCCATCGCTGCGTGATCGTGTTGGGTGGTAGTCGCCGGGACGTGGTGGTCTGGGTGATCGGAGTGGTTGTGCTGGCTCACTGGAGCCTCCTTCGCTGGGTGCGCCGGTGCGGCGGCACGTTCAGGCCGGTTGGGGCACGGGAACGGGGGTCGTAGGGGCGGGTGCCGGGTCGGGTCGGAACCGGCGCAGCCGGAGGCTGTTGGTCACGACGAACACCGATGACAACGCCATCGCCGCTGCGGCGACGAGAGGATTGAGCAGGCCGGCCATGGCTATCGGAATGGCGGCGACGTTGTACGCGAACGCCCAGAACAGGTTTCCCTTGATGGTGCCGAGAGTGCGGCGGGCGAGGCGGATCGCGTCCACGACGACGGTCAGGTCGCCGGAGACGATGGTGATGTCGCTGGCTGCGATCGCGGCGTCCGTGCCTCCACCCATGGCCAGACCGAGGTCGGCGGCGGCGAGGGCGGCGGCGTCGTTGACGCCGTCACCGACCATCGCGACAACGTGCCCGTCGTCCTGGAGCTGGCGGATCACGTCGAGCTTTCCGGCGGGAGTGACCTCGGCGTGCACGTCGGAGATACCCACCTCGGCGGCGATCCGCGCGGCGGTGGTGGCGTTGTCGCCGGTCAGCAGCACCGGGCGCAACCCGAGCGCCTGGAAGCAGGTGATCGCGGCGGCGCTGGTCGGCTTCACGGTGTCGGCCACCCCGATTGCGCCGAGGTACTCTCCGTCGCGACCGACCGCGATTGCGGTACCACTCTGCGCGAGAGCGCGCAGCTCAGCGGCGGCTTCGGCCGGCGGGTGGATGCCCCACTGATCGGCCAGCCAGGACGCTC
Organism: Microbacterium sp. MTN4-26; assembly: GCF_042846595.1. NCBI lineage: Bacteria > Bacillati > Actinomycetota > Actinomycetes > Micrococcales > Microbacteriaceae > Microbacterium > Microbacterium sp. MTN4-26. The sequence continues at coordinate 89,028 of NZ_BTGO01000004.1, read as the reverse complement.
GGCCGGCGACGATCGCCGCCCCGTCCACGATGCCCTGGACGCCAAACCCGGCGTGCGACGCGAAGCTGTCCGCGTAACCGCTCGCGGGTGCAGCAGTGACGACGGCGCGGGCGACCGGATGCTCAGATCCCGACTCGACCGCCCCGGCAACGCGCAGCAGCTCGTCCGGGGTGACGCCGTGGGCGGGGCGAATGTCGGTGACGGTCATCTGACCGGTGGTGACGGTGCCGGTCTTATCGAGCACGATGGTGTCGACCATGCGGGTCTGCTCCAGCACCTGCGGTCCGCGGATCAGAATGCCCAGCTGGGAACCGCGGCCGGTCCCGACCAGGAGCGCGGTGGGGGTGGCGAGCCCGAGAGCGCAGGGGCACGCGATGATCAGGGTGGCAACGGCCGCGGTGAAGGCCAGCTCGAGCGAGGCTCCGGCGATTGTCCAGCCGAGGAACGCGGCCACGGCCAGTCCGATGACGATGGGGACGAAGACGGCAGAGACGCGGTCAGCGATGCGCTGCACCTTGGCCTTGCCGGTCTGGGCTTCCTCCATCAGCCGGCGCATGCGGGCAAGCTCTGTGTCCGCGCCGACCCGGGTGATTTCGACCGTGAGGCGACCACCGACGTTCACCGTGGCGCCGACGACACGGGAACCGGTGGTCACCTCGACGGGCACCGACTCTCCGGTGAGCATGCTGGCGTCGATCGCGGAGGAACCATCGATCACCAGACCGTCAGAGGGAACCTTCTCCCCCGGTCGAACCAGTACGGTGTCTCCGACCGCGAGCTGCGCGACCGGCACCGTCCGTTCGACGCCGTCGACGAGCTTTGTGGCGTGCTTCGCGCCCATCTCCAGCAACGCCCGCAGCGCCTCCGACGATGATTTCTTCGCGCGTGCTTCGGCGTACCGTCCGGCGAGGATGAATACGGTGACCAGCGCCGCGACTTCCAGGTAGATCTCATGGCCACCCGCCTGCGGGGCGCCGACGAGGGTAAAGGTCATCGTCATCCCCGGCATACCTGCCCCGCCGAAGAACAGTGCGTACAGGGACCACCCGAACGCCGCGATCACACCGACGCTGATGAGGGTGTCCATAGTCGCCGCGCCGTGACGGGCGTTGACCGCCGCGGCCCGGTGAAAGGGCCACGCCCCCCATACCGCGACCGGCGCGGTGAGCGTGAGGGCCAGCCACTGCCAGTACTCGAACTGCAACGCCGGGACCATCGACAGCACCGCCACCGGCAACGACAGTGCAGTACTGATCAGCAGGCGCCGCCGCAGCGTCCCGACCTCGCCGTCCTCACGGTCCGGGGTGTTCTCATCGATGTCATCGCTCGTCGGCGGTGCGGGAAGGGCTGCCTGGTATCCGGCGGATGCGACGGTGGCGATGAGGGTGGCGGGGTCGACGTCGTGCCCGCGAACACGCGCTTTTTCGGGGGCGTAATTCACCGACGCTTCCACACCGGGAAGCTTGTTCAGCTTGCGTTCGATCCGGGTCGCGCACGACGCGCACGTCATCCCGGAGATATCGAGCTCGACGTCGACCGTGCTCATGCGGGGCTACCTGCCACGGTGTAGCCGGCCTCCTCGACCGCGGCTTTCACGGCGTCAGAGTTGATCGGCGCGGCGCTGTGAATGGTGACCCGTGACGTACCGCCGGCGTTCAGGTCAACTGTGACGTTCTCCACACCGTCGATCGCGGTCAGCTCCTCGGTGACGCTCGACACGCAGTGCGAGCACGTCATCCCGTCTACGAGGACGTCTTTCGTGACGGCGGCGGAGGTCGATGCGGGAGCGTCCGTCGCTGCGGATGTGGTGCAGCAGGCGCAGCCGGCGTTGGTGTCTTTCAGACCGAGGTCGATGCGGTCAGTCATGATGTGCTCCTTCAAGGGGATTCGGTGTGATCAAGAACGGACGAGTCGGGCGATGGCGTCGTTGGCCTCACGGATCTTCTCCGCAGCTACCTGGCCGCCTTCGGCGCTCGCTTCCGCGACGCAGTGGCTCAGGTGGTCGCCCAGCAGGGACAGCGCCACTGTTTCCAGGGCCTTCGTCGCGGCAGAAACTTGAGTGAGGATGTCGATGCAGTACTTGTCTTCGTCGATCATTCGGGCGATCCCGCGCACCTGACCCTCGACCCGACGCAGTCGCTTCTGCAGGTCGTCTTTGTTGCCGTCGTATCCGTTCACAGATATACCATACCCCCCTAGGGTATTGATAGCAACAGGACGGGTAATCACCTCGCACGCGGCGTACAGCGTTCTGCTTATTCAGCGCTCTCTGTATTTCGGTGTCATGTCCACCCCGACCGCTACCGCACCGTGACGCACACCGCGGCGCTCGCCCGCCTCGGCCACGCGCTCTCTGACCCGACGCGCGTGGGCGTCCTCCTGGCGCTGCGCGAAGCACCCGCCTACCCCTCCGACCTGGCCGACGCCCTTGCCGTCTCTCGTCAGGTCATGTCGAACCAGCTCGCGTGCCTGCGCGGCTGTGGCCTCGTCGAGGCCTGTGCCCGATGGTCGATGGACCTGGTATCGACTCGCGGACGCACACCTCGCCCCTGCCTTGGACGAGCTGCTGCGCGTTGTCCTCTACGTCGAGCCCGGCTGCTGCGCCGGAGAGAGCTGCACCTGCGCATGACCACCTCCGCTTCCCGCATCGCTGACAACCGCCGACAGGTCCTGCAACGCCGCATCCGGTGGATTGTCACGGCGACGATCGCCTACAACCCGATCGAGGCCGTCGTCGCGATCGCCGCCGGCACGGTGGCATCCTCGGCCGCGCTGATCGGGTTCGGCCTGGACTCGACGATCGAGGTTCTGTCGGCAGCCGCGGTCGCCTGGCAGTTCACCCGTCGCGACCCCGAGCGGTGGGAAAAGGGCACGCTCCGCGTAATCGCGGTCGCGTTTTCGCCCTCGCCGCGTACGTCACCGTCACGTCCGTGCTCACTCTCATCGACCAAGTGGACGTCAAGCACTCCACTCTCGGTATCGTCATCACCGCCCTCAGCGTCGTCATCATGCCGTTCCTCTCGCTCGCGGAGCGTCGCGCCGGTCGCGAGCTGGGATCGGCCACGGCCCGACACGCCATATCGCCGCCGCGGTCGTCGGACGGGAAGAGGTCTATAGCCGCGACAACGATCACGGGTGAGCTAGGACAGCCTTGTCAATTGCGTTCGGCGGAACAATCGCTCGGCGTCGTCGAGTAGCTCAGAGCGGCGACAATCATGACGTCTAGACGCGCAGCTGCCTAAATTGCCCTGCATGACGGTTGTGTCAGAGCCCGAATGCTCCCCCGCTGATCAAGATGAAGATGCCAAGCCCGATAAGAACGAGAGGGAACAAGATGTGCTCCCAACGTTCCAGGATCTCCGCGATCGGACGTCGCGTGGCAATGAACTTGGCCACGACCACCAGCACTGCAACGAACACGAGGAACACAACGCAGTATGCGACGACGGCAGCGGGCCCCACGCTGAGGAAGACGGGAACGTAGACGCCGATGTTGTCCCCACCGTTAGCGAAGGTGACTCCAGCCACGGCCCAGACAGCGACCTTCTTGCCTTCGATCTTGCTCTCATCGTCATCGTCGTCGTCGTCGTGTCGGCGGTGCCAGGCTTGCCAAGCCGCCCACAGCCCTAGACCTAGCGGAATGAGCCCGAAGTAGGGAATCACCTCTGGAGGCAGAAATGCCCCAGCGCCGAGGGATACGAGCACGGCGGCGCCGAGAATACCTGCGAATCCCACATACTGACCAACGAGGATCCGAACTGTCGTTCCCCGTTGCCCGGCGCCGCGGGCGAAGAACAGTGAGAGCACGATGATGTCGTCGATGTTCGTCGCGAGGAACAGCCCGATCGCCTGCAGAACGGAGGAGAAGATCATGCTCGGGTCTTTCCCTGACGGAGGTATAGCAGGAGGCCGAATCCGACGCCGATGCCGATGATGACGTCGGCGAGGTTACCGATGAACAGGTTGCCGTAGGCGAGAAAGTCTGTGACATGACCCACTCCGAATCCGGGTGGAGCAAACAGCCGATCTAGGAGGTTACCGACCGCGCCGCCCCAGATTAGCCCGATCACGACGGCCCACCCCGCGGTGCGGGCGCGTGTGGCGGCAAGGAGCAGACCCACGGATGCTGCGGCCGCGATGAGGGTGATCAGCCAGGTTGAGCCGGATCCGAGGGACATGACGGTGCCGGGGTTGAACGCGAGTTGTAGGCCCAGCAAGTCTCCGAGGAGCGGGATGCGGGCTTGCTCGCTGAGTCGTGCGAGGGCGAGTGCTTTGGTGCCTTGGTCGATCAGCACGGCACTGGCGGCAACGGCGAACGCGAGCAGAAACAGTCGGGGTCGCACGCGCGCACCAACTGGGCCGGCGGCACTCAATACGGCACCCGCCCTCCCGGACGCACGGCTGTCAGCGGGCCCGGTCATCATGTGTGCGCCGCGCCGCGCGGAGGCCGTTGAGGATGACGATGACTTCCGCGATTTCGTGGACGAGCACCACGGCCGCAAGTCCGAGGATTCCGGTGATCGCCAGCGGTAGGAGGACAGCGATGATCGCGATGGACAGTATGACGTTCTGGTTGATGATATTGCGGCCGCGGCGGGCATGGGCGAGGGCCTGCGGAATGAGGCGCAGGTCGTGGCCGGTGAATGCGACGTCGGCGGACTCGATGGCGGCATCGGCGCCCTTGGCTCCCATCGCGATCCCTAGGTCGGCGGCTGCGAGAGCGGGGGCATCGTTGATACCGTCCCCGATCATGGCGGTGGGCTGCGACTTCGACAGTTCCGCGACAGCGGTGGCCTTATCCTCGGGGCGTAGTTCGGCACGTACGTCGCTGATGCCGGCCTGTGCGGCGAGGGCGGCGGCGGTGCGGGCGTTGTCGCCGGTGAGCATCGTCACGCCGATCCCACGCCGGTTCAGTGTGTCAATGACTTCGGGAACCTCGGGGCGCAGCTCGTCCCGCACTCCGATCGCTCCGGCGGGCTGGTCGTTGCGGTGGACGATCACAACGGTCATGCCCTCGGACTCCATCGCCTGCACCTCGTCGGCCAGCGTGCCAGCGTCCAGCCAGCGTGGACTCCCTACCGCGAGACGAGCACCGTCGAGGGTGCCGACGATGCCGTGGCCCGCGGTCTCGCGGACGTCGGTAGCAGCCGGAGCGCCGGGAACCGCGTTGTTGGTGATCGCTGCGGCGAGGGGATGTGTGCTGTGACCTTCCAGGCTCGCTGCCCATGCCAGCACGTCATCCTTGGTCGCGCCGGTGGTGACGACACGGGTCACGGTGGGCTCATTGCGCGTCAGGGTGCCGGTCTTGTCGACGGCGAGGTGGCGGATGCCACCGAATCGCTCGAAAGCGGCCCCGGACTTTACGACCACGCCGAACTTGGAGGCTGCGCCGATCGCAGAGACGACGGTGACCGGGACGGCGATCGCCAGAGCACATGGCGAGGCTGCGACCAGCACGACCAGGGCGCGGGTGATCCACAGCTCGGGGTCGCCGCTCAGCAGCGACCCGAGCGCGCCGACCAGTACGGCGAGGATCATCACCCCGGGCACGAGGGGTCGGGCGATCCGGTCGGCCAGGCGGGCGCGGTCGCCCTTCTCGGCCTGGGCCTGCTCGACCAGCTCCACGATCGTGGTGAGCGAGTTGTCGGTGCCGGCGGCGGTGGCCTCGACTTCGAGGACGCCGGTGGTGTTGATCGACCCGGCCGACACGTCGGTGCCGGGCTCGACCTCGACCGGGATCGACTCGCCTGTGATCGCCGACGTGTCCAGGCTGCTCCGCCCGGCGCGCACGATGCCATCCGTGGCGATCCGTTCACCGGGCCGGACCACGAGCACGTCACCGACTCGCAGCTCCTTCGCCTCCACCTCCGCCGTGACGTCGCCGCGCTTGATCAGCACGGTGTCGGGGACGAGCTTCAATAGCGCCCGCAACCCTGCGCGGGCGCGGTCCATCGCCTTGTCTTCCAACGCCTCCGCGATGGAGTACAAGAACGCCAGCGCGGCGGCCTCCTCGACATAGCCGAGGATCACGGCGCCAGTGGCGCTGATTGTCATCAGCAGGCCGATGCCTAGCTTGCCCTTGGTGAACAGCTTGCGCAGCGCGCCCGGCACAAACGTGTAAGCGCCCAGCAGCAGACCGATCCAGAACGACACCAGGCCCGCGGTCTCCGCGCCGGTCCACTCGCAGACCAGGCCGGCGGCGAACGCGACGCCGGAGGCGATCGGAATCAGTACGCTCGGGCTCCGGTACCACGGCCGGTCATCGTCATTATCGTCGTCGTCGAGGTCGACGTGCTCGACTTGCGAACCCGTGACCGCGCTCATGCCCGAACCTTCCCCGCCACGCAAGCCTCGACCCCGCAGTCCGGGTCCATGCACGGCACGCTCTCGTCGACCGCTAGCGTCACATCGACCAGCGCCGTCAGGGCGCGGGCAAGGTGCGGGTCTGCGACCTCGTAGCGGGTCTGCCGGCCCTCTGGCTCGGCCACCACGATCCCGCACCCCCGCAGACATGTCAGATGGTTCGACACGTTTGAGCGGGTCAGTCCCAGCTCGCGAGACAACACCGCCGGGTAGTTCGGTCCGTCTAGGAGAGTCAGAAGGATGCGAGAGCGGGTCGGGTCAGCCATGGCGCGCCCCAGCCGGTTCATCACGTCGAGTCGATCAGCATGAGTCAGCATTCGATGAATAATACACTGCACAATGAACTAATCAAGCTGGACAATCGGGCAGGCGATCGTCGACTGTTGAAGCAGCATCGGATCCGCCTTGCGGGAGCCGGTCGGCTGAATGGCTGGGTATGGTCAGCTAAGGCCGGAGTATGCGTGAAGTCCTTTGAAGAACATGTTGACGACGGTGAAATTGAACAGCACAGTGGCGAACCCGGTGATGCACAGCCAGGCGGAGCGGGTGCCGCGCCAGCCTCTCGTTGCGCGGGCGTGAATGTACCCCGCGTACAGCACCCAGATCACAAAAGTCCACACTTCCTTGGTGTCGAACCCCCAATAGCGTCCCCAGGAGTCGTTGGCCCAGATGGCGCCGGCGATCAGCGTGAAGGTCCAAAACACAAACCCAACGATCACGAATCGGTACGCGAGGGACTCGAGCGCGTCTGCGGTGGGCAGCGTCGCCAGGAACCGCGGGCCGCCATTTCGAGCTGAGGTGGTGTCGGCCCGTCGTTCCCGGCGGGTTTGCATGAGCTGGGTGACTGCGAGGCCGCAGGCTATCGCGAACAGGGCAGTGGCGAGCGAGGCGACGAAGACGTGGATGACCAGCCAGACGCTCTTGAGCGGGTCCATCAGCGGGACGACCTCAACGTAGAACGCAATGGTTGCCCCACCCAGCAGCAATACGATCATGCCGATGAGGAACGCTCCCAGGAAGCGGAGGTCGTAGCGGCGCAGAACCAGCAGGTATACGGCGACGATTAGGAGGGTACCCGTCAGCGCGAACTCGTACATGTTCGCCCACGGCACCCGCCCAGCAGCGATCCCGCGCAGAACTGTGCCGGCCAGGTGGAACAGGAACGCGAGGACCGTCAGTGACGTCCCGATCCGCGCCCACAACAGCCGTTGCCGATTCGCGGGCGGCGTGCGAACGCTGTCCACCGGCCCACTCTGCCTGCTCTGTGTCGACCGGTCCGCTCGTGCGGCAGCGCCGACCAGGGCCGGCTCCGGCTGTGGGACGCTGGCGGGGACGGAGCGCCCGGCGAGGTCGATGGTGTACGCGATGAACGCAAGCAGATAGGTGGCGATCGCCGTCCACACCACAAGCAGTGAGATGCCGTCGAGGGACAGCGGGTCGGGTCCAGTCATGACAGAGTCGTCCTCTTCGTCGTATCGGTCAGGGGGTGCCCGCAAGCGGGGTGGTGCGGTAGATCCGTGCTGCGCATAGGTCAGCCCGCGTTTGCTTCCAGCAAACGCGGCGTGTCCACGGCGGTTCTGTCGAGGTAAACCTCGAAGTGCAGATGGTTCGCGGTGGAGCGTCCCGTGTTGCCAACGAGTCCGACCAGCTGCCCGGCCGTGACGGTCTGCCCGGCCGTGACGGTCTGCCCGGCGGCAACCTGCCGGCTACCGGTCCCGCACTCCTCCGCCATCCAGCACCAGGCAGTGTGGGATCACTGCCCGTCGCCAGCGTTCGCAGCGACCCGGCAAGTCGACCTCCGGCAGGCCTCACCCGTGGCGTGTTCATGGCTGACTCCCCGGGTAAGTCGGACGATCTGCGCCGTCCGCACGCGTGCGGGCACGGTGGGAGAACCCCGCCGCGGGGAGAGCGCCGGCGGCAGCGAGGACGATGAGAGCGGTGAGCCAGGGCCCGAGGATCACCGCGGGGGTGAGTCCGGTGCGCAGCGGGACGGTGCTGATCGACGCGCCAGCGGTGTCGACACCGATGCTGTCGACGGTGGTGCCGTCCGGGGTGATGACCTGACTGGTGCCCACCGTTGAGACGTTGACGACGGCGCGGCCGGTTTCGATGGCGCGCATCCGGGCGAACGCGAGCTGCTGCAGGTTCTCGTCGGTGCCACGGAAGTCGGCGTTGTTGGTCTGGAACACGAGCATCTCCGCGCCGGCGCGGGCGGCCTCCCAGATCACGGCGTCGTAGATCACGTCGAAGCAGATCGCCAACCCCACCCTGACATCCCCAACCTGCACGATGGGTGGGTTGGTGCCCGGGGTGTACTCACGTTGGATGAGTCCCACCAGGTCGGGGACGATCAGCTCGTAGAACCACCGGTCGGGCACGTACTCCCCGAACGGGACCGGGTTGACCTTGTCGTGCCACTGCCGGTCCGTGGGATCCGCAGTCCACAGCAGGGACGTGTTGAAGACATCGTCGCCGCGGGTGGTGGCGGCGTTCATCAGCAGCGGGGCCTCGGCCGAGCGCACGACCCGGTCCAACGCCTTGGCGGCGGCGAGATCACTGAGCGGGTCGCCGTCGACGCCGCCCTCCGGCCAGGCCAGCAAATCCATCGGCTGCCCGTACAGCGGCACAGTGGCGGCGGTCTGCGCGGCCAGGACCTCGCCAGGCGCCTTGTCGTCGAAGTACCCGGTGGGGCCGTTGCCCTGCACCCATCCCACGCGGAACTCCCCGGCCGGCGCGGTGGGGAACTGCGGTGTCACGACCAGGAGAACAGCGACGCTCACGGCAGGGTGCAACCCGAGCATGAACCGGATGGCGCCGGCGCGGATCCACTGCACCACTGAGGCGCACACCACGACGATCAGCAGGGACAGTCCGGTCACACTCGTCCACGACGCGACCTCCGCGAGCGGCCCACCCACCTGGGTCATTCCGAGGCGCGCCCACGGGAACCCGGAGTACGGCCACGCACCCATCACCACCTCCCGGGCCGTCCACAGAACCGCGATCAGCGGCGGTACCACGAGCATCTGCACGAGGCCGCGGGCCGGATAGCGGGCGATCCACCGGTAGGCGAGCGCGATCGGCACCGCGCCCCCGCCGAACAGGACCGCTTCCAGCCCGGCGAGGGCAAGCCACGGCACCGGGCCGAGGAACTCCCCCACCCACACCAGATGGATCGTGTAGAACACGGCGCCGAAGACAGTGCCAACCAGCAACGCCCCGCCGAAGCTGCGGCCGATCAGAGCCACCAGGGCGACCGTGACACTCACGAACGCCAACGGCCACCACCCCACCGATGCGGAGGCGAGATCCAGCAGCAGGCCGGCTGCCGCGGATGCCAGCACCGCCGCCCACACCGGCAGCGACCATGCCGCAACGGGGCGGCGCGGCGGCGTCTCCTGCTCCGGCGCGACGGCCGGGGCAGGTGTCGGCAAGGGCGTGCGCATCGGTTAGCTGTCTTTCTGGTGGAGGCGGGTGAGGTAGTCGTTGTAGGCGTCAAGCTCAGGATCGCCGTGCGCGTCGGCGCGACGGTCGGCGGCGACCGCCTGGGCGGTGTCGGCGCGGAACCAGCGATGCATGCCAAAGATGAGCATCAGCAAGGTGGGGGCCTCGCCGTACGACCAGGCCAACCCGCCGGCGAGGCGCTGGTCTTCGATCGGGTCGATGCCCAGCGCGCTCGTCGGGCCGGCGAACCCGTCGATGAGGGTGGGGTGGCCATCATCAGGAAGACGCCGAAGAAGGCGTGCAGGGCGGCTTCGGCGAACACACATCCAAGGCGCGGTCGCCATGGCTCATCCGCACCGGCAGCCGGTCCGAGAACAGGATCGGGATGGTGAACCGCATCCCAGCGACCAGGAACCCGACCTCGCCGAGGAGGGTGTGCCCAGTAACCATGTGCAGGATCGGGTCGGCGAAGTCCGCCACGTAGAGGCCGTAGAACGCCAGCAGGTATATCGACACCGCCAGCCACGACATGCGCGCCACGCAATACCAGAGCACTTGGGCCGTGGTGCGGGGTGGCACGCAGCAGCGGAGCAACGGCCGGCGTGAGGAACCCGCCCGGAGTCGCCGGCGAGTCCGGGATCCACACGGTCGTCACGGCTCGTTCTTCTTCGGCTGATCTACGTGGAGGGCGCGCGCGTGGCGGGTCGCGAGCTCGTCGACGGCGCGTGCCAGCGCCGGGTCTTCGCCTCGGGCGAGGCCGGCGTATTCGACGTGCACGCCGTCCGGGGTGGTGCGGGCTTTCGCCCAGAGCCGGCGGCGGGGCACGAACAGGCCGGCGAACAGGCCGAGGGTGGCGAGCACGGAGAACGCGAGCACCCAGCCGCTGCTGGGGTCGCGTTGGATCTGCAGCGACGCGAACCGCTTCACCGGCTCCTCCGCCGTGACTTCCTCCCAGGTGATGGTGCCCCACCCGTTCGGCAGATCAACAGTGGCGCCGGGGGTGAGCTCAAGGGAGTCGGCGGCGGTGTCGCCACCAGTGTGCTGGGTAAGCCCGTCGACCTCGAGCGTGTACACCGACCTCGGGGTGCCGTCGTCGATGCCGAGATCCCCGCTGAACACGTTGAGGGTGATCACCGGGTTGACCACGTCCGGGTAGACGGAGGTGAACGCGCCGGAGGGCAACACCCCCTGGGTGGGGTAGAAGAACCCGATCAGTCCGACCTGCTCAGGCAGCCCGTCCGGGACCTTGATGATTCCCAGCGAGGTCATGTTGGAGTCCTGCGGCAGGAACGGCTGCGATTCGCTGTACACGACCTCGCCTGCGGCGTCGCGGATCGTGAGGGTGGGGGCGTAGCCGTTTCCGAGCAGGTAGATCCGGTCGCCTTCGACGGTGATCGGATAGTTCACGATCACGCTCTGCGCCCGGTCGGTTTGCCCGGGCTGGCGAACGGTGACGTCGGCGGAGAAGTCGCCCGCCTGGCCTGCGCCAGGGGTGCCGGGCAGCCGGTAAGAGACCTGGAAGTCATCGAGGGTGAGCGAGTAGGGGGCAAGCCCGGTGCCGTCGACGAACCGGCCGGGGTTGAACGAGGAATAGTCGCTGAGCGCGTTCACAAACGTGGTGCCCTCCACCACCACCCGCTGCCCGGTATATGCGAACGACCCGCCGATCGCCACGGAGACCAGCACGCCGACGAGGGCGACGTGGAAGATCAGGTTGCCGGTCTCGCGCAGGTAGCCGCGCTCGGCCGACACCGACGCGGCGCCGCGAGCGTCGTAGCGCTCCACCCGGTATCCGGCCTTCCGCAGCTGCTCTGCGGCAACGTCGATCGCGTGCGCGGCCGGGTCGGTCTGCCCTCCCTCTCTCGGCAAAGTCAGTTCCCGGAACTCCGAGAGCCGCGACAGCCGCGCCGGAGTGCGCGGCGGGCGAGAACGCAGCGCCTTGTAGTGATGCTTGGCGCGCGGGATCACGCAGCCGATCAGGGAAGTGAACAGCAGCAGATAGATCGCGGAGAACCACGGCGACAGATACACGTCGAACAAGCCGACCGCATCCGCGAGGGGGAACACGTCGGGGTTGTCCCGCTCCCACTGGATGACCCCGTTGGGGTCAGCGCTGCGCTGCGGGAACAGCGACCCGGGCACCGCGGCAATCGCGAGGAACAGCAGCAGCACCAGCGCAGTGCGCATACTGGTCAGCTGCCGCCACGCCCACCGCAACCACCCCGCAACGCCCAGCGCCGGCTGGGCGATCTCGGTCGCGGCTTCGCTGTCGGCGTGGTCGCCGGGGCGCAGCGGGTCGGCCGTGACCTCGGTGCCGGTGTCAGAGCGGGAGGGGGACATTGATCACCACCTGCTGCAGCTGCGACATCAGCGCCGTCCACAGTCCGCTTACCATCAGTAGGCCGAGGACGATGAGCATGGCCCCGCCGATGATGTTCAGCGCGCGAATGTGTTTCCGCAGGAGCGCCACCGATCGGGATGCCCACCCCCACCCGGCCGCGAGGATCAGGAACGGGATGCCCAGGCCCAGCGAATACGCCAGACCGAGCAGGCCTGCGCGGGCGGGGTCGCCGAGGTTCCACGACATCGAGATGATCGCCGCGAGCGTCGGGCCAATGCACGGCGTCCAGCCGACGCCGAGCGCGAACCCGAGAAGCGGCGCACCGATCAGTCCCGCCCGACCCTGGGCGCGGGGGCGAAGGCTGCGCTGCGCGATCCCGAAAAAGCCGAGAAAAACCATCCCCAGGGCGACGATGACGACCCCGAACACCCGGGTGAGGATGCCTGCGTACTGCACCAGCAGGTATCCGAAGGTGCCCCCCAGTATCGTGACGGCGACGAAGACGACCGTGAACCCGGCGATGAATAGCGTCACGCCCAACAACAGGCGGGCGCGCTCCGCAGTGGCGGTGCGACCGCCTTTGACAGTAGGGGGTGTGGTTGTGGCGGTACTGCCAAGGTAGCCGAGGTAGCCGGGCACCAGCGGCAGCACACACGGGGACAGGAACGAGACCAGCCCGGCGAGGATCGCGATGGGGATCGCGACCCACAGGGCGCCGTCGACGATGACCGCTCCTGGGTTCATGGGCTGTCCTCGGCGAGGGTGTCGGCTACCAAGGTGGACAAGATCGAGGCGCTGGCCAACTGCCCGATAATTCGCGCAGCGACCCTTCCCTCCCGGTCGATGACCAGGGTGGTGGGGGTGGCCTGGATCGGAGTGACCTGCGCGAAGGCGAGCTTCACTTTGCCGTCGTTCACGTCGATCACGCTTGGGTAGGTGACGTTGTTGTCCCGCGCGAACGACAGCGCCGTCGCGGGCTGGTCGTAGATGTTCACCCCGAGAAACGCGACACCCTGCTCCTGGTACTCCTGCCACACCTCCTCAAGCAGAGGCGCCTCGACGATGCACGGCCCGCACGCGGCGTACCAGAAGTTCACCACCAGCACCCCGCCGCGGTAGTCATCGCTGGACACACGCTCCCCGGTCTCGGTGACCCCCTCGAACACGACCGGCTCCCCACGATCAGCTTCGGGGATCTCGACGACCCGGAAGTCGCCGGCGATATAGCCCTTCTCGTTCCCGTCCCGGTACTGCTGCGCGAGCGAATCGCTGGACACGCACCCAGCGAGCACAACGACGACGAGCAGGGCCAAGACGGCAGCGATCAGAGCACGGAGGTTCATGGCCGCTCGACCTTGGTCAGTGCGGCCACCTGGAACACAACCGACGACCCTGCCCACATCACCGGCCACCGTTCACCGCGGCCTGAATGGCGCTTTCGAGGTCATCCCATTCCTGCAGCTCGGCGATCTCACCATCCACAAAGAACGTCGGAGTGCTGCTCACCCCGAGAGCACGCCCCTCCTGGAAGTCCGACTCCACCCGCTCCGCCGTCGACGGGTCAGCCACAGCGGCATCGTAGGCAGCCATGTCCAGCCCGAGCTCCTCCGCGAAGCCGCGGAACAGGTCAGCGCGCGACTCCTGCGCCTCACCCCACTCCGCCTGAGTTTCGAACAACCGGTGGTACATCTCTTCGAACCGGCCCTGCTGCGCCGCCGCCTCGGCGGCCAGGGCCGCGTTCTTCGAGTTGAAATGGCCTGGCAGCGGGAAGTACCGGACGACGTACGTGATCTCCCCCGCGAACTGCTCCCGCAGATCCTCCACGATCGGGTAAAAAGCGCCACACGCCTCACACTCGAAGTCCAAGAATTCCACCACGGTGACGGCGCCCTCACCTCCGTCATCGAGAACATGCGAACTCTCTCGCAGGACTTCCGGCGGCGAGGATCCGTCCCCAGAGGCAGGGGTTTGACTGCGGTCGATAAGGACATAGATCAACGCGGCCACAACCAGCACGGCTACGACGGCAGCGGTGATGAGGGTCGCTTTCAGAGGGGTTTTCACGGATACTCCAAACCAAGACACGGCACAGGGACGATCCCGGGCACGCAGCCCGGGACGAAACACCACCCCACGGGGCGGCGTGCCAAATGTCAGGTTTGAGAAAGACCCAGCTGCGTCAACGACAACACGACCGGATTCGTGCGCAGGGCCGGCATAGGAAGCAGCGCAGGCCCCCGCGACACCTCAGTGAGAACGAGCGGCATCCGTCGACGCCATAGCCTCCGCAACGCCACCATGAACGTGAGGCCACACAGAACACCGAATACGCACAACGCCGCACCGGCCAGCGCGTCCGACCCCGACCAGGCGCCGCTGGCGACTTCCTCGTGCTCTACAGGGGCGTCGGCCACCGGTTCTACATGCGGGTCCATCAGCCCGGATATCACCAGCGGGATAGGCGGCGATCCTTCCGACTCCGTATGAGCAGTCGCCGTCAGACCGATCATCAGCAGCAGCGCCAAACCGACACTGGTAATGAGCCTCATTATCAACCAGCGCTCATTCAGCGTCGCGGGACGCGGAATCCGGGCCGAAGAGATCATCCCTCACAGCCTACCGTGCAGACCTAAGCCGCTCAGAGCCGCAACGTCGATGCTGGCGAACGGGCAAAGGGAGCGGGAGCCTTGACCGTTACAGTCAGCCTCGACTCGCCCGCCGGATCCGGTGCGTGGCGGAGTCCGTGATCGTCGGCGGCAGCCGCGGTGGCAATCGGCAAGTACGTCCGACCTAAGGCGAGGAGGGCCTGCATGTCGAAGCCGTGCAGGCCCCCCGCCCCGTGGCCGAGTGCATCGTCTGCCGCGAGGCTGTGCGCTACTGCTCCCTGGGGATGAGGGTGAGGCCGCTGTCGTCGACGACGAGGATGTCGCCGTTGTTGGCGATGGCGACCGCTTGCGCGGCACCGTGGACCGTTCCGACTTCGAACCAGTTCTGTGCCCCGACGGTTGTGGCCCAGATTCTCCCCTGAGTGCCGATACCGACCACTCGATTGTGATCCGGGGAGGCGCTGAGCCCGGCAAGGAGGGGAGCATCCGGCCACGCGCGGAATGTGGCGGCCCCGTCGGTGCTGATCAGCATACCTTCCGAGGTGGATGCCATCACTCGTCCCGCTGCGTCGACAGCGAGCGACATGGCGTAGACGGGTGCCCCGGTGGGCCGCCAAGAGACACCCCCGTCGGTGCTGGTGAGCGCTTGGTTGGCGTCTCATACTATACCCCCCTAGGGTATTAATCGCAACAGGACGGGTATTAACCTCGCACCCGGCGTACAGCGTTCGACCTAGAAGCGGCAATCCAGGCCGCTCTCCAAGACTGATCGAGCCGTCCGGGCCGGTACTGGTCACTCGGTCGTCACTGTAGGAGCGCTCTGCCGAGCAATGCGGGGCACCAAGCGTACGAGTACGACCATTGCGACGAGTTCCACCAGCGTCTGGGTGACGACGGCAAGCGGCGCGATGCTCAGCGAGGCGGGCAGGGCGAGCGCGAGTGGCAGCACGACAAGGGAGTTTCGTGTGGCCGCCGAGAACATCACGGCACGAGTGGAGGGATCGTCGAGCTGCGCGAATCGAGCAGCGAGGAGCCCTGCCGCGACAGCAAGTACGACGAATGCGATGTAGAGCGGCACCACTCGCAGCAGCGTGAGCGCCTGGGAGCCGACGGCGGCGATCTGCGATCCGACGACCACGGCCAGCGTCACCATCATCAGCGGGACCATCGCACCCGCCATCACCTGTTCTAACGCGCGACCGATGCGGTGGCGTCGCGCGACGGCCTGCACAATCGCTGCGGCCGCAAGAGGGAAGACGATCAGCAGCAGGAATGCCTCGACGAACGGCCCGACGTCGATCAGGGCGAGCACATCGCCCCCGGCGAACAAGAACAAGAACACCGGCAGGAGAACGATCTGGACAAGCATCAGCAGTGGCGCGGCGGCCAGCAGACGCGCGCGAGCTCCGCCGGCCAAACCGGTGAACACGATCACGTAGTCGATGCACGGCGTCAGCAGAACGAACAACACCCCCAGCAGCAGCCCCCGGTCATCCGCGACGAATCGAGATAGCCCCCACGCGAGCACAGGCACGACGATGAAGTCGGCGACCAAGACCGTCCCGAGGAAGCGGATATCTCGAAGCGCCCGCCCGACCTCGATGAGGGGGACACCGAGGAACGTCGCGAACAGCAGCAACATCAGCACCGGCTCGATGGAATGCTCCAAAGCGGGCGCGATCTGTGGCGCCGCCAGTCCGAGGGCCGTACCAACCCCGATCGCAACGACGTAGAGCGTGATCTGCCGGCGATCCCACCACTCGACGAGTGGGCCGAGCCTCACCGGTCCCCTCCGCCTGTCAGCGGGTCCGTGACACATGAGGCGCCCGGTCGCGCGAGCACACATTCTGTCCGGCAGCGATCGTCGCTGTCGGGACAAGCCGTTACCCGGTCCGCCGCCTCCACCAGCCGCTCTCGAAGCTTCATCAGAACCGCCAACCGCTCGTCGACGTCACGCAGACGCTCATCCAGCTTCGGCCGCAAGGTCTCGCGAACCTGAGTGCAACTCGCCGCCTCCACCACGTCGAGCAACTCGACGATCTCGGGCAGCGACAGGTCGAGCTGTTTCGCCCCATGCAAGAAAGTCAGCCGGTCGACGGCGCTCTCGTCATAGTCGCGGTATCCGTTCGCCGCGCGCGCGGCCACGATGAGGCCCACCGACTCGTAGAACCGAAGAGCGGTCGCCGGCACGCCGGAGCGACGGGACAGCTCAGAGATACGCACCCCCTGACACTAAACCTTCTAGTTGAGTCGAAGGTCAAAGCCAGGACCGAAATTGTGCCCCGAAACCGATCCTCCCGAAAGGGCGTTACGAGACGGCCCTATGTTTCGGGAGGTCGATTCCAGGAACACCGCCCCCATGCCGCAAACGATCAGTTTCGGTACGTGGCGGAACCTACAAACGGGAGCGGTGGGTCACACGACAGACACCAAAGCGCGCGCGTCGCGCTCCCATGCCTGGGCTGCCATCTGCACGGCGTCCCACGGGGAACCGAGCGGGGGCGTGTAGGAGAGGTCGAGGTCGTTCATCCCGGCAACCGTCATGCCGTGGTGCAGGGCGGTGGCGTAGGTGTCGACGCGCTTGGAAATCTCGGCTCCGCGGGTGCCGACGAGCTGTGCGCCCAGGAGGCGGCCGTCGCGGGCGTCTCCGGTGATGCGGATGCTGATGGGCGTGGCTCCGGGATAGTAGCGCTTGTGGTCGTCAGCGACGGCGGTGTAGCTGTGCGGGGCGTAGTCCGCGGCGGCTGCCTCGTAATTGCGGAGCCCCGTACGGGCGGCCACGACGTCGAAGACCTTGACGACCTGGGTGCCGAGGCTGCCGGCAAATCGGGCGTTGCCGCCAATGGCGTTCTCTCCGGCGACGCGGCCCTGCTTGTGGGAGGTGGTGCCGAGGGGCAGGTAGGTGACGCCGAGGAGCCGGTGGTGGGTGACCACGCCGTCTCCGGCCGCCCACACGTTCGGCAGGCCGGTGCGCATGTGCTCGTCGACGACGACCGCGCCACCGGCCCCCGTGGTTGCGCCAGCCGCGGTGAGCAGGCTGGTGTTGGGGCGCACGCCCACGACGACGAGCACGAGGTCGGCGCTGCGAGAGAAAGCGTCACCGTCGCGGATGCCGGTCACGGTGAGCCGTCCCGCGTCGCGGGTGACCGCTTCGACGCGCGTTCCGGTGAGCACGTCGACGCCGTGGCGGGAAAGTTCGTCGCGGACGAGGGAGCCCAGTTCGGGGTCGAGGGTGGAGAGCACTTCGGGGCCGCGTTGGAGCTGGGTGACGTGCAGGCCCCGGACGGTGAGGGCTTCGGCCATTTCGAGGCCGACGTAGCCGGCGCCGACGATGATCGCGGTTTCGGGTTGTTGCTTGTCGAGGTAGCGCTCCAGCGCGAAGGTGTCGCCCATCGAGTGCAGCAGGTGCACACCGTCGTCGGGGCCGAGCTGGTCGAGGCCAGTGATGCCGGCGGTGGACGGGGATGCTCCGGCGCCGACCATGAGCGCGTCGTACGCGATCGTCGATTCGGTGCCGGCGGCGTCGCGGACGGTGAGCGTGCGCCCGTCGACGTCGATGCCGGTGGCCAGGGTGTCCAGACGCAGGTTCATGCCGGTGGCTTCGAGGTCAGCGTGCGTGCGGTGCGCGAGGGACTGCCAGGGCTGCACTTCGCGGGAGAAGTAGTACGGGATGCCGCAAATGGAGAAGTTCGGGTAGGCGTCGGCCACGACGACGGTGACATCGACGGAGGGGTCGAGTTCGCGGGCGCGCAGGGCGGTGGAGATTCCGGCGTCGCTTCCGCCGATCGCTACGAGGTGCATCAGGCTCTCCTCCTACGCTGTCGCGGTGGTCAGTTCGGAAAGTAGCTGCTGCACTCGAGCTTGGACGTCGTCCCGGATTTCGCGGACGGCCACGATGTCGAGATCTGCGGGGTCGGTGAGGTCCCAATCGAGGTATCTCTTGCCGGGGTAGATCGGGCACGCATCGCCGCAGCCCATGGTGATCACGGCGTCTGCGGCACGGACGACGTCGTCGGTGAGGGGTTTGGGGAACTCTTCGTTGACGTCGATCCCCAGCTCCGCCAACGCTTCGACCACGACGGGGAGGATGCCTTGGCCGGGCTGTGATCCGGCGGAGCGGACGTGCACTCGGTCGCCGGCGAGGTGACGGGTGAGTGCGGCGGCCATCTGAGAGCGACCGGAGTTTTGTACGCACACGTAGAGCACTTCCGGGACGGGCTTGGGGATGAAGCCGCGGGACTGTGCCAGCGCGGTGAGTCGGTCGCGGGAGAACTTCTCCGCGAGTGATGGCAGGTGGGTGGAGACGGTCGCCGTGCGGGCGAGTGCGGTGTAGGACTCGAAAACGACCCGTTCGACCGTTTCCGCCCCCACCATGCCGGTGAACTGGGCAGTGAGACGTTCCGCGACACGGTGCAGCACCGAGTCCGCGGAGAGCAGCGCGTCTTGCCCTTTCTGCCAGGTCATGCGACACCACGGGCGGGAAGGAGCTCTTCGATGAGCGTTTCCACGCGCCGGCGGATCTCGTCGCGGATCGGGCGGACAGCGTCGATGCCCTGACCGGCGGGGTCATCCAGCTCCCAGTCCTCGTACCGTTTGCCGGGGAAGATCGGGCAGGCGTCACCGCAGCCCATCGTGATCACGACGTCAGATTCTTTGACAGCTTCGACGGTGAGAACCTTGGGCGTGTTCCCTGTGATGTCGATGCCCTCTTCCGCCATGGCCTCGACGGCGACCGGGTTGATCTGGTCCTTGGGGGCGGATCCGGCCGAGAGGACCTGGATGCGTCCTCGCGCGAGCTCGCGGAGGTAGCCGGCGGCCATTTGCGAACGACCGGCGTTGTGCACGCACACGAACAGGACAGTGGGGATATCAGACATGGTGGGCTCTCTTTCGCATGCTCGAAGCATAGAGGATCATCTATGTATCAGACTACAACGCCGAGTGAACGGCAAGTGACTCACCCTTTTTGAGGCGCGGTAGGAGATCGCGCACGCGAAGGTCGATGTCGTTGCGGATGGTTCTGAGTTCTGTCAGAGAGAGCCCAGCGGGGTCGGGAATGTCCCAGTCGAGGTGCGTTGCGCCGATGCGGGGCACGCAGATGTCGCCGCACCCCATCGTGACGACGATGTCGGCCGCCTCGAGGACTTCGGTGGTGAGGGGTTTGGGGAACTCACCATCGAGCGAGAGGCCGACTTCGTCGAGCACGGTGATGATGGATGAGCGCACATCGTCTGCCGGCGCAGATCCCGCTGTATGCACGCGGATGTGAGGGCCGGCGAGCCGGCGGAGGACGCTCGCTGCGATCTGCGACCGTCCGGCGTTCTGTACGCACACGAAGAGCACGGTGACGTCGGGGTCGCGATGGAGCCGGTTTTTCAGGGATGCTTCAATCCGTTCGATGGCAAAGGTGGCGGTGCGGGAGGCCAAGAGGTGGTGCGGCGTTGACTCGGAGAGACGTGTATGAGCGTCGGACACGACCTTTCGCACCTCTTCACGGGTCAGGGTGCCATGAAACCGCACGAGAAGATCACCTACCACGCGGTCCAGATCCGGCGGTGCGGAGGGTCGCTGGTCCGTCAGGGAGAGCAGCGCGGTGATCTTGTCGCGATGAGGCGGGGCGATGGCGTACCACGTGCGCCGGCCCTCGGGCTGGCGGGTCACGATCCCCTCGTCCATCAGCCGCCTCATGTGATGGCTGACGGTCGGCTGTCGCAGACCGAGGATTTGTGCGGTCTCCCCGACGAGGACTCGGCCGGTATCGGCCGTCGACATCAGTCGCAAGAGCGCCATACGGGTAGGGTCAGCGAGAACGGACGCCGTTCGGGTCGCGTCCGACACCACCGCATCCATAGATGAAAGTCTATCTTCAGGTAGGATCACAGTGTGACCTCTTCCCACGGCAGCCCTGCAGCAGGTGCGAGCGCACCGCTCGGCCGCTCGGCCGCGGAAGATCTCGCTCGGACGCTGCGGGCGGTGGCAGACCCGACGCGGTTGCAGATGTTGAGCGTCATCTTGGACTCGGAGTCTGGGCGTGCAACCGTGAAGCAGCTGACCGACGCCCTGGGGTTGCGGCAGCCGACGGTCACCCACCACGTGCGCATCCTTGTTGATGACGGTCTCCTGGCTCGTGAGCCGGAGGGGAAGTACGTGTGGCTTTCGGTGGTTCCGTCTCGGCGTAGCGCGATCGAGGATCTGCTGCGGTGAACGAGGGTGCGCGGCACCGTGTCGGGCGCCCGCTGGATGACGATGCCGCGCAGGAACGTGCCGCTCAGGCCGCAGTGCTCGGCGATCTGCTCACGTTGCGAGTGCTGAGTGCTCTGGCCGCGGGGGCTCCGGCAGACGTGCTCTCCTCGTTGCTGCATGTTCCGGCTATCGAGGTGGAGGACGCAATTGCCCGGTTGTTGGCCGTGAACATCGTTCACACTGACGAGGCGGGGGCCCATGTGTTGCCGGCGGCGTCGTGGGTGCGGTTCGGGCGTTTGTTGGTGGGTGATATGCCGGCCCTGCCCGAACCCGACTCCGCTCCGACCGTTGCCGTGTTGCCGGCGGCGATCGCGACGGTCGCGCACGATCTGTCGTACCGGTTCGCTTCCACGTTCAGCAGCGAGACGGTGTCGCAGTATGTCGTGGAGAGCTATCTGTTGCTCAGTCAGAGAGCCCGGGTGCGAAAGCATTTGCCGTCTTTGACGGCACGGTATGCCGCTGATCGTCTTGACGCTCTGGCGTCGGCGCAGGGCCTGGTGCTTCGCGGTACGCCTGAGGTGCTGTTCGTCTGTGTTCAGAATGCCGGTCGTTCGCAGATCGCGGCCGCGTATCTGCGGTATCTCGCGGGCGATCGTGTCCATGTGCGTACCGCAGGGTCGCAGCCAGCCGACGCGGTCCACCCTCGAGTCGTTGAGGCTCTGGCGGAGGTGGGTGTTCCTCTCTCTGACGAGTATCCGAAGCCGTTGACGGACGAGGTCGTGCAGGCCGCGGATTTCGTGGTCACGATGGGGTGCGGGGATGCGTGCCCGGTGTACCCCGGTCGCCGCTACATGGATTGGGATCTTGAGGATCCGCTCACCCTCGACGACGAGGGGCTGCGGGTGGTTCGTGACCAGACCCGAGGGCACGTTGAGGATCTTCTGGCCGAGATGGGGATGACGTCTCACGCGGCCAGTCGGTAGCCGATGCCGCGGTGGGTTTCGATCACCGCGTCCCTCGGGGCGCCCGTGAGCGCGGCGAACCGCGACCGGAGACCCGCGACCATGACCCGGATGGATGCTTGCCGTTGTGTTCCACCCCCGTGCGTGTGTGCGAGTTCATCGAGTGTGACGATCCGCGGGTGGGACGTCGCCAATGCCAGCAGGATGTCGAACTCCCTCGGAGTGGTCGTGATCGGTGTGCCGTAAAGCTCGACCCGGTGCCGGTCCGTGTCGACCAGCAGCGCGCCCACCGCGACCGTGCTCGGCACTTCCACGGATGCGGGGGGCAGCTGTCGCAGCGCGGACGCGAGGCGTTCCGGGGTGAGGGGAAGGTCTACGACGCCGCCCACGCCAGCGGCGATCGCGGTATCTACTGTTGCGATCCCGGTGGAGGGATGTATTCCGAACAGCACCGTTGATTTGCTGGTGGCGATCGACAGTTCCAGGACGGCGGCGATGTCTTGGCAGGCCACGTCCGAGGACACCAGCAGGATCGTGTGCGGGTCGCGGATCAACTCCGTCAGCGCACTGATGATGTCGGTTCGCCGGATCAGCGACGCACCGAAGTGGCGGAATTCGGCGACGGTTCCTCGAGCCACGTGCGGGTCGGTGGACAGTACGACGACTCGTGCCGATCCGACCACTGGGCTCGTGAGGGTGCTCATCCGAACCTGCCGCTGATGTAGTCCTCGGTGCGCTGATCCTGGGGGTGCTCGAAGATCTGTGAGGTGGGGGCGTATTCCACCAATACTCCGGTCCGGTCTCCGGTGGTTTCATCTGCGAGGGCGGTGAAGAACGCGGTGCGGTCGGCGACTCTGGCGGCTTGCTGCATGTTGTGGGTGACGATGATGATCGTGTAGTCCCGGCGCAGATCGTGCATGAGGTCTTCGATGCGCATGGTTGCGATCGGGTCCAGCGCCGAGCACGGTTCGTCCATCAGGATCACGTCCGGCTGGGTGGCGATCGTGCGGGCGATGCACAAACGCTGTTGCTGTCCGCCGGAGAGACCGAACGCGGATTGCTTCAGCTTGTCTTTGACCTCGCCCCACAGCGCTGCTTTGGTCAAAGCTTCTTCGACCAGGTCGTCCATGCTCGACACCTTCATCCCCGTGACCCTGGGGCCGTAGGCGATGTTGTCGTAGATGGATTTCGGGAACGGGTTGGGCTTTTGGAACACCATGCCGATGCGACGGCGCACTTCGATCGGGTCGACGTCTTTGGCGTAGATGTCGTCGTCTTGGAACAGCACCTGCCCTTCGACGCGGGCGCCGTCGACGAGGTCGTTCATCCGGTTCAGCGAACGCAGCAGCGTCGACTTCCCGCACCCGGAGGGGCCGATCAGCGCGGTGATTTCGTTCTTTCCGAAGCTGAGGTTGACGTCGGTGACGGCACGGAAGTTGCCGTAGAACACGTCCACGTTCTCGCAGCGGATCAGCCCGCTCGGCGTCTCGCGCAGGTTCGGTTCTGGAGACTGGGCGTGGAACTGCGGGTGAGGGGTGTCCTCGGTTGAGGTGGCGATCGGGTCGCTCATGGCTACCACCGTTTCTGGTACTTGTTGCGGATGAAGATGGCGAGGGCGTTCATCAGGAGCAGAACGCCGAGGAGGAGCACGCTGGTGGCCGCGGCAAGCTCGTGGAAGCCCTCCTGCGGGCGGCCGGTCCAGTTGAAGATCTGGATGGGGAGGGTGGTGTACCCGCTCATGAGTCCGTTCGGGTCGAACGTGATGTAGACCAGCGCGCCGAGCACCAGTAGCGGTGCCGCTTCCCCGAGTGCGCGGGAGAGGGCGAGGATGGAGCCGGTGGCGATGCTGGGTACGGACGCGGGGAGCACTTGCCGCCACACGGTCTGCCACTTCGTCGCTCCGAGCGCGAGGGACCCGTCGCGGATTTCGTTCGGTACGGACCGCAACCCTTCTCGGGTGGAGATGATGATGACCGGCAGGATCAGTAGCGAGAGCGCTAGTGCGCCGCCGATGACGATGTTCTTGTTCTGCACCTGTAGCAGGCTGAGGAATCCGAGGGCGAGCAGGCCGTAGATGATGGCGGGGACGGCGGCGAGGTTCTGCACGTTCAGTTCGATGAGCCGGTTGAACCAGCGCTTCTTGTCGGCGAACTCTTCGAGGTGGATGGCCGCGGCGATCCCCAGCGGCAGTGTCAGCACGGCGGTGGTCGCGATCACCCAGGCGGACCCGAGGATGGCGGGGCGGGCGCCCGCGGTTTCCGGGGTGGCGGAGGGGTAGTTGGTGAACAGTTGCAGGGACAGCTTTCCCCACCCGTCCATCAGGATCGTGACCAGAAGAGTCGCGAGCACGCCGAACGCGACCAACAGCGACAGCCACAGCAGGATGAGGAAGATCATCGGGCCGGGTTTCCGGTCACCGTGTGTCCCCGTCCCGAGGGGCGCGGAGGCGCGGATCTTCGTCGGGGTGCTTCGGGTGGTTGTCATCAGTAGGCCTCTCGGAAGCGGCGAACGAACCGGATGCTGATGAAGTTCATCAGCAGCGTGATGAGGAACAGCAGCAGCCCGACCGCGAACAGGGTGTTGTATTCCAGGCTTCCCACGCGGGAGTCTCCGAGAGCGGCGTTCGCGATGAATCCGGTCATCGTCTGACCTTGCTCGAGCGGGTTGGTGACGATCCGGGCCTGGCTTCCGGCGGCGATCGCGACGATCATCGTCTCTCCCACGGCGCGGGAGACGCCGAGGACGACAGCGGCGACGATGCCCGACAGGGCGGCGGGGAACACCACGCGAAGGGTGGTTTGCATCCGGTTCGCGCCGAGCGCAGCGCTGCCCTGACGGAGCGCACCGGGAACGGCGGACATGGCATCTTCGGAGATCGACGCGATTGTGGGGATGATCATGACACCCATGACGAGTCCTGCGGCGAGGACGCTGAATGCGCCGGTGGGCAGCTGCAGCCAGTCGCGGAGCACGGTGGCTTGCACGAACTGGAGGGCGAAGAACCCGTAGACGACGGTGGGGACGCCGGCGAGGATCTCCAGCATCGGCTTGAGGATTTTGCGGGTGCGGGGCTTGGCGTACTCGGCGAGCATGATGGCTGCGCCTAGCCCGAACGGCACGGCGACCAGCAGGGCGATCACGGTCGTCCATAGCGTGGCGGAGACGAGGGGGATGACTCCGAAGGACGCGTCTGCGAACCGGGGTGCCCAGCGCGTGCCGAATAGGAAGTCCAGGACGGGAACCTCGGCGAAAAACGAGAGGGAGGGGATCAGTAGGGCGATCAGGATCCCGACCGTCGTCACGATCGTGAGTACTGCGGCTAGCCGGAGAACGAGTCTGATGAGGGCTTCGCCGGGTCGGCGGCGGCCGGCGAACTGGGTGCCTGGCCGGGGGCCCGAGGAAGTAGTCCTCGAGCCCCCAGCCTTGGTGATCACAGCGGTCATGGAGTGTCTCCGCGGAGGGGGCTCGCTCAACCGAGCGAGGCGAGTTCTTCCTGCGCGGTGGTGATCTGCTCCTCGGTCAGCGGCACGAACAGGGCGAGCGAGGCGATGTCGGCGGAGTTGGCGACGTAGAAGTCGACGAACTCCTTCACCTGCGGCTTGTCGGTGTACGCGGCGTTCTTGACGTAGATGAACAGCGGGCGCCCCAGCGGCGTGTAGGTGCCGTCCTGCACGGTCTCGGTGCTCGGGTAGACGCCGTCGATGGATGCGGCGATGATCGTGCCCTCGTTCTCTTCGACGTAGCTCAGGCCGAGGAAGCCGATCGCACCCTGGTCCCCGGCGACGCCCTGGATGGTGATGTTGTCGTCCTCGGAGGGGCTGTAGTCGGTACGGATCGCGCCGGTCTCCCCGTTCACCTCTTCGGTGAAGTAGTCGAAGGTGCCCGAGTCGGTGCCGGCACCGAACAGGACCAGCGGCACGTCGGGGAAGCTCGGGTCAACGTCGGACCAGCTGTTGACGACACCCTCGGATTCCGGTGCCCAGATCTTCGCGACCTGCTCCAGGGTGAGGTCGGTTGCCCAGTCGTTTTCCGGGTTCAGGATGACCGACAGGCCGTCGTTGGCGGCGACGATCTCGGTGTACTCGACGCCGTTCGCTTCACATTCAGCGGCCTCTTCGTCCTTGATCGGACGGGACGCGTTGGAGATGTCGGTCTCGTCGGCGCAGAACGCCTTGAAGCCTCCACCGGTGCCGGAGGTGGCGACCGACACGTTGACCGACGAGTCCTCTTCGCGGAACAGGTCCGCGGCGGCCTCGGTGAGGGGGGCGACGGTCGACGAACCATCGGTGGTGACAGAGCCGCCGGCCCCGCCTCCGCTGGCCTCTCCTCCGCCAGTGCTGCCGGCGGACTGTCCGCCGCAGGCACTCAATGCCAGGGCGGCGGCGGCGAGCGTCGCAACGGCAGCGAGCTTTGCTGTGGTCTTGTTCACGGGTGCGCTTTCCTTCGTGCCCGACAGGGGCGTCAGGACCCGCCGGTGCAAGGCAGGCCAGATAGATGATCTTCTATCCGTTTCACATAGAAGCTAATCTATGTGAACGCGTGGTGAACGCAGCCCAGCTATTCGGAGGCGATTGCGATGCCGTCGTGGACCCGACGCCCCTCAGCGGTGAGGAGATACTGCTCGCCTCGACGAGCCACCCAGCCGAGATTCTCCAGCCGCCACAGAACCTGGCCGCTCATGCGGGGAAGGGCGGACCTGTGGCGGGGACTGATGGTGGAGTGCTGCCGCGCCCACTCGGTCGCGATGTGCTCGACGCTGATCGGTCCGTGGTCGGCAACGATGGCGAGGACGGTGCGGCGCACGCCGGTGAGATGTCGGCGGATGAAGTCCGCGTCTGGGGAACCGTCAGTCACGATTCTGCCGTGCTTCTCCGCTCGATGAGGAGGGTGTCTCGCCACTGTCCCGCTTGGGCACCGAGGCGGGACCGAGCGATTCTTTCCCGGCGGCCCACTACCCGGAACCCGGCGGCGACATGCAGTTGGAGGCTGGCGCTGTTCTCCGGGAAGATGCTCGACTGAATCGTCCAATACCCGGCCGATTCCGCGCCCGTGATGAACGCGGCCAACAGCGTTCGTCCCATGCCCTGACCGCGGTAGTCACGATCGACATACACAGAGTGCTCGATCACACCCCGATATGCTTCCCGGCTCGACACTTGCGACGCCGCCACCCAGCCGCGAACCCTGCCGCCGTCATCGGCGGCGACAAGACGGGGAGTGGGCAGTTTGCTGGTGGTGAACTCTTCCCAGGTCGGCGGGTGCGTCTCGAAGGTCGCATCGCCCTCATCGATTCCCTGCCGGTAGATCCTCTCCACGTCGGGCCAATCCGCTGGGACGAGGGAGCGGACGTCTGTCACGAACAGCAACCGCTAGCTGACCCGAGGTCTGTGGAGCAGACGCCCGTGGCGGGGAGGACCAGCTCGACCTGGGTGGCGGCAGCCATGTCGCCGGCCAGCCACGCGGTCACCGACCGGACCTGCTCGTATCCAGTCGTGAGCAGGAACGTGGGGGCGCGACCGTACGACTTCATCCCGACGATGAAGAACCCGCGCTCCGGGTGGGTGAGCTCACCGAACCCGTGGGGTTCCACCGTGCCGCAGGAGTGCACGTTCGGATCGATGAGCGGGGCGAGCCGCTTGGGGGCCTCGACGATGTCGTCCAGTTCCAGGCGAACCTCGCGCAGCATGTCCAGGTCGGGCCGGAACCCCGTCGCGTTGACCACGATGTCGGTGGTGTGCGTCACCACCTCGCCGTCTCGATGACCGATCAGTTCCACCGCGGCGTCCACCCGGCCCGCACGGATGACCTCGAATCCGTCGACCAGATTGATGTCACCGCGGTCCACCGCGCGATCCACGCGCGCGCCCAGGTGAGCGCGCCCGACGA
Organism: Microbacterium sp. MTN4-26; assembly: GCF_042846595.1. Lineage (NCBI taxonomy): Bacteria > Bacillati > Actinomycetota > Actinomycetes > Micrococcales > Microbacteriaceae > Microbacterium > Microbacterium sp. MTN4-26. The sequence goes on along the minus strand of NZ_BTGO01000004.1, from coordinate 61,243 downwards.
GTTCATCGTCCGGCGACGAGGACACCCGTACAGCCTGCCCGTTGCGAATCAGCCAGGACACCGTCGTGCCTTCCTCCTCGCGGGCAAGTGACACCAGCCCGAGAAGTGTGTTCGCAGCAGAGTGCCCAGCACCGACGACGGTGACGTGCTTGCCTGCGAAGTGGGCGCGGTCACGGCCGAGCACGTCGGGAAGTGCCGGCATCACGTGGCCGGCGATCTCGCCCAGTCCCAGAAGTTCCAGCCCGCTGGAAGCCAACGAGTTCGGTGATGAGTAGGTGCCTGACGCGTCGATTACCGCGCGCGCCGCAACCTCGGCAACGTTGCCTTCGGTATCGCGCGTGCGGATGACGAACGGTGTCGCTTCCCGCCCGCGACTGCGCGTGCGATCCATTCCTTCCCGGGACACGGCAGTCACGTGCACCCCCGTCCGAATCCTCGATGCGATCTCCTCTAGCTGAGCCAGTGGGTCGACGTACAAGTCCACCAGCTCGGCTCCCGTTGGCGCCCGATCCGGTGAAGGAAGTTCCCAGCCTCGTGCTTCCAGAAGGCGACGCGACGCCGGATCCACCAGGTGCTTCCACGGCGAGAACAGGCGAGTATGTCCCCACGCCCGCACGCTCGCGGCGACCGTCTCGCCCGCCTCGAGAACCACGAAGTCGATACCGCGCTCTACGAGATTCGCAGCCGCAGCCAACCCGACCGGTCCTGCACCGATGATCACCACGGGCAGCGTCGCCAGACGATCGCTCACAGCGACACGCGGCGTGAGATCCAACAAGGTCATGACCACTCCTTCAATACATCGACAAGCTTCGATGTTTATTCCTACTCGCCCTATAGATCCCTGTCAATATCGGCTATTGTCGATGCATGGTCACCACGCTCGACGTCACCGACATCACTGCCATCGCCGAGACCGGCGCTGATAGCTGCTGCACCTCGCTCGTTCGTGAACCGATGACTGCGGAGGAGGCCGAGTCCCTCGCTCTGACCATGAAGGCTCTGGCAGACCCTGCCCGCCTGCGGCTGCTTTCCATCGTTGCCGCATCCGAGAACTCGGAAGCCTGGGTGTGCGACCTGATCGAACCCATCGGCCTCAGTCAACCGACCGTCTCGCACCACCTGAAGGTCCTCACCGCGGCGGGGTTCCTCACCCGTAGCAAGCGCGCAACCTGGGCCTATTTCACTCTCGTACCGGGGGCTCTCGACCGGGTCTCGCGCTTCTTCGCCACCGCATAAGACCCAGCCACTCCGCGGAAAGCATCGACGCCTGTCGATATTCTGCTACGCTTCATATCGAAGTTCATCTATGAATGAGGAGTGAAGTGAGCACGACTACCGCGCCCGCCCGTCTGGGAACACTGGACAGATACCTGCCCGTATGGATCCTGCTCGCCATGGGCGCAGGTCTTGCTCTTGCCGTCCTCGCCCCCGGTTTCGGAGAGTTCCTTCACGCGGCGTCGATCGGCACCATCAGCATCCCCATCGCCATTGGACTGCTGGTCATGATGTATCCCGTCCTCGCCAAAGTGCGGTACTCCGACGCAGCGATCGTCGCCCGCGACAAGCGGCTACTCATCTCCTCGCTCGTCCTCAACTGGCTCGTCGGCCCCGCGCTGATGTTCGCTCTCGCCTGGCTGCTCCTGCCCGACCTCCCCGAATACCGCACCGGGCTGATCATTGTTGGCCTTGCCCGCTGCATCGCGATGGTCCTCATCTGGAACGATCTCGCCTGTGGCGACCGCGAAGCAGCAGCCTTCCTCGTCGCCATCAACTCCGTCTTCCAAGTGATCGCGTTCGCCGCTCTCGGCTGGTTCTACTTGCAGATCCTTCCCACCTGGCTGGGCCTCTCCACAACCAGCGCCGAGTTCTCCATCTGGGCCATCACCCTCAGCGTGCTCGTTTTCCTCGGTATCCCCTTACTCGCTGGGTACCTCTCCCGCCGCATCGGAGAACGCCGCCGCAGCCGCGCCTGGTACGAAACGGTCTTCCTCCCCCGGATCAGCCCACTCGCCCTCGGCGGCCTCCTCTTCACGATCGTCATGCTCTTCGCCCTTCAAGGGCAGCAAGTCATCGACCGTCCCCTCGACGTCGCCCGCATCGCCCTGCCCCTCCTGGCCTACTTCATCGCGATGTTCCTTATTGGGTTCGGGACTGGCAAGACCATCGGCCTGAGCTACGAACGCACCACGACGCTCGCTTTCACGGCCGCCGGCAACAACTTCGAACTCGCTATCGCCGTCGCTATCGGCACCTTCGGCGCCACCAGCGGGCAAGCTCTGGCTGGCATTGTCGGTCCCCTCATCGAAGTCCCGGCGCTCGTCGGACTTGTCTACGTCGCCCTCTCGTTGCGCGGTCGACTTTTCCCCGCCACCAACGAGGATCTTCACATCGATCGCCGACGCGTGCAGGACATCACCACTTGAGCCCTCGGCAGCAGCAGCACTGTTGCCCACCATTGAAGGAACACTCATGATCTGTTATGAACACGCCACTCTGGACATCGCCGTTCCCGCGGTTGCCGTCTGTCCTCACTGCGGCGCCGCTCTCTGCACCGAGCATCTCCACAAGTGCGAGAAGGAGTCATTCTTCAACAACGTCGTCGGCAACCCTCGCCAGCTCGCGCCCAAAAGGGAGATGTGCTGCGCTTCCTGCGCCCAATCCCAATCGTCAGCACCGGCAGCACCTCACCGGTGTCGGGGTCGACCTCGCATTCGTCGACGAGCGGGTGCCCGAACATGACCTCGTAGTCGGCGAGGGCGAGCTCGATCGCGGCGATCGCGTCGTACTGGTTCGCGGTCGGCGAGACGTGGAACGGGTGCTCGAGCTTGGGGTACCAGTCTCGGCACCCCGCGATCCGCCACGTCCCGCCGGTCGTGGTCTCGAACTCGCTGAAGTCCAACTGCCAGACCTGGTTCGGGCCTGTCGGGTTCTTCGCGAACGCGGCCTTGCGATCCTTCGCCAGCTCACGCCGCTGCTTCTGATACTCCGACGGCAGGATCAGCCCGTCATCGCGCAGCAGCCGCAGCACCGGTCGCCTGCGACACCTTGTGGCCGTCGTGACGGGTCAGCGCCCAGATCTTCCGGTGCCCCCACGCCGGCTTCGCCAGCGCGTGCTTGGTCACCAGGTCCCGCGCCGCGTCCCTCGCGGGCTGCGGCCACGGCCCCTTCGGCGGCTGCTCCTGCTTCGCCTTGGCCTGCCAGCGACGCCAGGTGCGTTCGGGCATGTCGATCAGCCTGCAGAACCTCGCGGTCGACATGCCCGCCTCGATGCGGATCACCTCGAGGTCCTCGAAGGGCCCAACCGGCCCTCCGCCGACTTCTTCCACACCCGGATCTCGACCGCGGAGTTCCCGCTGACCCGTGCGGGCTCAGGACCCGCCGCTCGCCGCTTCAGATGCCGTCGACGCGTGCGTGGCGGCCCAGCTCGCGAGGAGGCGGAGCTTCTCCTCGGCGGCGCTGCCCTCCTCCGCGGCATAGATCATCAGCGACAGGCCGGGTTCCGTGATGACCTCGGTGCCGACCATGTGCAGCGCGAGGTCGCCGACGACGGGATGCACCGCCACTTTCATGCCGGCGTCGTGGCGGTGGACCACCGCGTTCGCCCAGCGGTCGCGGAAGACCTCGCTGCGCGTGGAGAGCTCGCCGATGACCTCCGTGATCCGCTTGTCGTACGGGTTCCGGCCGGCCTCGTGCCGGAGGACGGCGACGGTGCCGTCGACGGCTTTGATCCAGTCGGGATAAAAGCTCTGTGCAGCCGGATCGAAGACGTTGAAGATCGCGATGTTGGGCGTATCGGGCGCCTTCGCGAACATCGGGGCGTAGTACGCGCGGCCCAGATCGTTCGCGGCCAGCACGTCGAGGGCGCCGTTGCGCACGAAGGCGGGCGCGGTCGTGATCGACTTCACCGCCGCGAGGATTCCGGGCCGCAACGAGGGAGACGCCGGCTTCGCGCGTCGTGCCCGGGGGCTGGCCGACGCGGCACGGGCGAGGTTGGCGAGGTGGTCGCGCTCGGTGTCATCGAGCTGGAGGGCGTCGCCGAGGGACTCGAGAACCTGATTCGAGACACCTGCGACATCCCCTCGCTCGAGACGCGCGTAGTACTCGGTGGAGACCCCCGCGAGCATCGCGACCTCTTCACGGCGAAGACCCTTCACGTGACGTCGCCCTCCGAAGTGCGGCAGTCCGACGTCTTCGGGCTTCAGTCGGGCACGACGCGCCGTCAGGAAGTGGCGAACCTCGGTGCGGTAGTCCATGCCCTCACGCTACGTCGCCATCCGCGCGCAAACCAGGTACCCGCAGTACACGCAGAACCAGACTCTCGCCCGCAGCCTTCCCCTCTGATCGGGTAGCAGAGAAGGTACGACCGCACCGATCGAAGGAGCACCATCATGACCGATTCGCCCACCACCGGTTGGACCGGCGGCCAGCAGGCGTTCGGCGATCTCGCCCCGGCCCTGGCCCACTACACCGACAAGGTCCTCTTCGATGAGGTGTGGGAGCGCGAGGAGCTCTCCAAGCGCGACCGCAGCCTCATCACCATCGCTGCGCTCACCGCGATGGGAAACACCGACCAGCTCGGCTTCCACATCCCCTTCGGCATCGCCAACGGCCTGACCCAGGACGAGGTCATCGAGGCGATCACGCACCTCGCGTTTTACACGGGCTGGCCCAAGGGATTCTCCGCCATGGGCGTGGCCAAGAAGGTCGCCGCATCAGCCGGCGACGACGCCTGACAAAGAGGAAGGGTCCGCTGCATCGCAACGGACCCTTCCTCTTACGGCTTCGCAGTGACTTCGAACGCCGCCGCGCGTGCCTGCTCACTCAGCATCGGCGCGAGGTAGGCGCTGCCGGCGTATTTCGCCCGGTAGGCCTCGTCGATACGGTCAGCGAGCTCGATCGGGGCGGGGGTGAAGGTCACATCCACCGCTCGAGAGCCGGAGGTGACGCGCCCCGCACGACGGGCGAGCACCCCGCGGTACCACCGCCCCTCCGTCCCCATATAGGAGCGGATGAACAGGCGCCCGTCGACCAGCACCGACCAGATCGGCACCGGCCGGCTGTACGTGCCGTCGGAGCGCCGGCTCGACACGCTGAGCTCGCCGCGTCGGCCCACGCCCTCGAGCGCATCGTGCTCGCCCGTCACCGGGTCACTTCCCGCTGTAGACCGGGAAGAACGAGAACTCGCCGTACTCGCGGTGCTCCAGCCCGCGGAGCGTGGCCATGTCCTCCTCGGAAATCGTGAAGTCGACCTGGGCGTTGTCGCGCATGTGCGCCGGGTTCGCCGTCTTCGGCAGCGACACCGTGCCGAGGTCGAGGGTGTAGCGGATGCACAGCTGCGGCACGCTGACGCCGTACCGCTCGGCCATCGCGGTGACCTCGCTGTTCTTCATCATCTCGCCGTGCGCCATGGGGGAATACGCCTCGACAAGGATGCCCTTGCCGGTGCAGTACTCGATGAGCTCGGCCGGGGTGTTTCCGACGTGCACCAGCAGCTGGTTCACGTGCGGGACCACACTCGCGCCTTCGAGCAGGCTCTCGATGTCCGCCTGCTGGAAGTTCGAGACGCCGATCGAACGCAGCTTGCCGGCCGCGAGGGCTTCTTCGAGCGCACGCCAGGCGGCGCGGTTGCCCTCGGCGTAGTCGCCGCCGCGGAAGTCATCCCACGGCTGCGGGCTGTGAATGAGCATCAGGTCGATGTACTCGAGCCCCATCGTGGCAAGCGAGGAATCGATCGCCGCGACCGCGCCCTCGTAGTCCTTGATCTCGGCGGCGAGCTTCGTCGAGACGAAGAGCTCCTCGCGCGGCACGTCGGCGGTGCGCACGCCCTCACCGACGCCTCGCTCGTTGCCGTACGCCTGTGCGGTGTCGATGTTGCGGTAGCCGGCGGCGACGGCATCGCGCACGGCCTGCGCTGCCTTGTCGTCGTCGATGAACCAGGTGCCGAGCCCGAGCTGGGGGATCTCGACGCCGTTGGACAGGGTGTAGGTCTCGTCGGTGATCATGCGTTCTCCTTCGTCGTAGGGAGGGTGTTGTAGTACTCGTCGTCGACCGGCTCGTGCCAGATGTTGTCGACATCGTCACCGGGCACGGAGATGGCGACGTGGCTGAACCACGAATCGGCCTTCGCTCCGTGCCAGTGCTTCTGGCCGGCCGGAACCTGCACGACCGAGCCAGGCTCGAGACTGACCGGCTCTTCGCCCTCGGCCTGGAACCAGCCACTGCCGGCGACGGCGAGGAGGATCTGCCCGCCCCCGCTGCTCGCGCTGTGCACGTGCCAGTTGTTGCGGCACCCGGGCTCGAACGTCACGTTCGCGACGAACATCCCGAGATCCGCCAGGGGAGCGAGGTAACTCTGCCCGCTGAAGTACTGCGCGAAGGCGTCGTTCGCGGCGCCGAGAGGAAACAGGCTGTCGAAGTCTGAATCGGTCATGATGGGTCTCCTTCCGACCAGTCCCACCAGACAACTCTGGTCGCCGGCACGGGGGAAGGACCTGTCACGACGCGTACTGGCAGTACGTGGGAAGACCCGAGAGGGTGCGCCTCGCTCCGGCGAAGGCGGCTCGTGCGGTCAGGCGGTCACGTGCATCGGCTGACTCACACCATCGCCGACCACTCGCGGGCCATCACGACCACGGCGCACGCGAGCGCCGAGACGGCCATCGCGCCCATGAGCCACGCCATCGCACGGTTGCGGGTGCGCGCCTGCCCGACGGTGACGGCCACGACGACCATCGCCGCGAACAGCGACGCGGTGAGCACGAGGCCGATCGTCGGAACGAGGATCTGCAGCTGCAGCATCCCGATGAACAGCGCGATGCAGATCGCCGCGAAGATCGCCCCGGGGATCAGCCATCGTCTGCGCCCGCCCCCCTGCAGCGATCGCTGAGAACGCACCCGGGTCGGATCCGAATCGGCCATCGTCGACCTCCCTTCCTCGCGCGGCGACGCTACGCCCGCGTGTGCGCAGGCCGCACCGGGGTTGACACCCGCCGCGCCGGCATCGAGACAGAGGCCCTGATCAGTAGACGTCGCGCACGTAGCGCTTCTCGCGAGCCATCCGTGCGAAGTACTCGGTCGCGTCGTCCTCGTCGAGACCGCCCCAGGTGCGGGCGACCTCGATCAGCGCACGATGCACGTCGCTGGCCATGCGCGTCGCGTCGCCGCACACGTACACGTGACCGCCGTCCTCGAGCCACGACCACACGTGCGAGCCCTGCTCGCGCAGGCGGTCCTGCACGTAGACCTTCTGCCGCTGCTCCCGCGAGAACGCCAGACTCAGCCTGGTGAGCAGACCGTCGCTCTGCCACGCCTCGAGCTCGTCGCGGTAGTAGAAGTCCGTGGCGGAGTCGCGCTCGCCGAAGAACAGCCAGTTGCGGCCCGGATGCGCGAGCGCCCGCCGCTCCTGCAGGAAGCCGCGGAACGGCGCGATCCCGGTGCCCGGGCCGATCATGATCATCGGCGCCGTCGGGTCCTCGGGAGGGCGGAAGTGCTTCGTCCGCTGCACGAAGACCGGAACATCGGCGCCGTCGCCGTGATCGGCGAGGAAGGTCGAGCACACGCCGCGGCGCGGTCGCCCGAGGTGCTCGAACCGCACGGCGGAGACCGTCAGCTCCACCTCGCGCGGACTCACCAGGGGGCTCGACGAGATCGAATACAGCCGCGGCTGCAGCCGTCCGAGCACGCCGAGCCACTCCTCTGCGCTCGCCGAGACGGGAAGCTCCGCGAGCACATCCACCGCCTGTCGCCCCCACAGCCACTTGTCGAGGTTGAGCGTGTTGCCCCCGCGCAGCAGGGTCGCCAGCTGACGGTCGCCGGTGCGTTCGCCGACGAACCGCAGGAACGGTCGGCCCACGTTCACGATCTCGAGGTGACGCGTCGCCGCCTCGCGCAGCGCGATCGACCCCACCCCGTCGAGATCGACGGGAGTGTCGCCGTCGAGACCGGTCGCCGACAGCCACGCGTCGACCGCGGGCACGCTGTTCACCGGGCGCACCCCCAGGGCATCTCCCGCGCGGTAGGTCAGGTCGTCGTCAACCGCGAGTGAGAAGCGGCGCACGTCTTTGGACGACGCCGCAGCGCTCAGCCGCTCGTTGCAGGTGAGCCGGGTCACCAGCGGCGAGGCGCGAGAGTACCGCTTCGCGGTGTCGGGGGCCCCGAGGGGTGTCCGGTCCGCCGTGGTGGCCGCCGGCGCCGCATCCGTGCCGAGGGCCCGGACGACGGCGTCGTACCAGTGGGCCGGCGCCTCGTCGGTGTCAGGATCGCAGTCGACCCGCGGCACGAGCCGCTCGGCGCCGAGCTCGGCGAGGCGTTCGTCGACGCGTCGTCCGTGCCCGCAGAACGTCGAATAGCTCGGATCGCCGAAGGCGAGCACGGCGAAGCGCACCCCCGGCATGCGCGGTGCCGCGTCGGCCGACAGTGCGCGCCAGAACGCGTCACCGTTGTCGGGGGCGTCGCCGTCTCCGAACGTGCTGCTGACGACCAGCACGAGCGGCCGCTCCGCGATCTGCTGCGGAGAGGTGTCGTCCATGCAGACGAGATCGACGTCGTGCCCGTCGGTGCGCAGGCGCTCGGCGATCTGCGCGGCGTGGTCTTCGGCGGTGCCGGTCTGCGACGCCCACAGCACCAGCACCGACTCGCGGTTCCCGGCCACCGCGGCGGCCGCGGGCGCGGTGCGACGCGCCAGCATCCCGTTCAGCCACGCTCGATCGGTCGAGGTGAACGGCGCCGCGTCAGGCAGGGTCGCGAGACCGCCGCCCTCCTGCTCCTGCGCCCACAGGAAGCCCTGAAGATAGGCGCTCTGCTCGGGGGTGAGCACGGGCGGCGGCGCGGGGTGCAACCCCAACGCGGTGACCGCCGTTGCGGGCTCTCCGGCGTCGTGCGCAGGGTTCGGCGAGGTCGACTCGACGGCTGGCTCCACCTCGAGCGACACCGGGACGGAAGCCTTCGTCACCGCGACGGCGGCGATCTTGAACTCGGGCTGGAACGACAGCGGATCGACCGCGTCGTTCGTCACGGCGTTCACGGCCAGGTACTCCCCGTACACGTCGTTCCAGTGGAACGGGGCGAACAGCGCCCCGCGCTGCACGCGATCGCTCACCGCGGCCGGCAGCACCGCGCGACCTCGCCGCGACGCGACCTCGACCGCGTCGCCGTCGGCGACCCCCAGCCGTGCGGCGTCGTCGGGGTGGATCTCCACGAACGGCTTGGGGTTCAGCGCGTTCAGCTTGGCAACCTTGGCGGTCTTGGTCATCGTGTGCCAGTGGTGGGGGAGACGCCCGGTGTTCAGCACGAACGGGAAGTCGTCGTCGGGCATCTCGCGCGCCGGCATGTGGGGGCGCGGATGGAAGATCGCACGCCCGCTCTCGGTCGCGAACGCCAGCGCGGGCACTGTTCCGTCGTTGCCCGTGCGCAGCGGGCTCGACGTGCCGTCGTTGACGTAGCGGATCGGATGCCGGCCGTCGCCGTCGCCGCTCTCGGGCGGGGACGGCCACTGCACCGGGGTGCGCGCCAGGCGGCCGTAGTCGACGCCGCGCAGGTCGTACCCGGTCTTCGGGTTCGAGAAGGCGCGGATCTCCTCGAACACCTCCGCCGCCGAGGCATACGAGAACGCCTCTCCGTAGCCCATCGCGGTCGCCACCCCGGCGATGATCTGCCAGTCGGGCATCGCGTCGCCGACGGGATCGGCGGCCTGGTTCAGCAGGGTGAGCGTGCGCTCGGAGTTGACCGAGACCGAGGTGGACTCCGCCCACAGCGCCGCCGGCAGCAGCACGTCGGCGTAGGCGTTGGTCTCGGTCTCGACGAACACGTCCTGTGTCACGACGAGCTCGCAGGCCTCGAGGCCACGGATCACCGTGCCGCGATTGGCGACCGAGGCAACGGGGTTGGTGCAGATGATCCAGCTCGCGCGGATGTCTCCGTCGGCCATCTTCTCGAACATCTCGACCGTGCCGCCGCCCACCCGAGTGTCGATCGCGCCGTCCGGCAGGCCCCACACGTTCTCGACGAACGCCCTGTCCTCGGCCGACACCACGCTGCGCTGGCCCGGCAGCCCCGGGCCCATGTAGCCCATCTCCCGCCCGCCCATGGCGTTGGGCTGTCCCGTCAGCGAGAAGGGGCCCGCTCCCGGGCGGCAGATGGCGCCGGTGGCCAGGTGCAGATTGATGATGGCGTTGGTGTTCCACGTGCCGTGGGTCGACTGGTTCAGCCCCATCGTCCAGCACGACATCCACGCCCCGGCCTCGCCGATCCAGCGGGCCGCGGTGCGCAGGTCGTCTTCGGACAACCCGGTCAGCTCGGCGACGGCGTGCACCGGATAGTCGGCGAGCAGCTCCGGCATCCGCTCCCACCCCTCGGTCGAGGCGGCGATGAACTCCTCATCGAGCGCACCGTCCTCCTGCAGCAGGCGCAGCAGGCCGTTCATGAGCGCGAGGTCGGTGCCGGGGGCGATCGGCAGGTACAGGTCGGCCTTGTCGGCCGTCGCCGTGCGCCGCGGGTCGACGACGATGAGCTTCGCGCCGGCCTTGACCCGATCCATCATCCGCAGGAAGAGGATCGGATGCGTCTCGGCCATGTTGGAGCCGATCACGAAGAAGACGTCGGCGTGGTCGAAGTCGTCGTACGAGCCGGGCGGGGCGTCGGATCCGAGCGACAGCTTGTAGCCGGTGCCCGCGCTGGCCATGCACAGGCGCGAGTTGGACTCGATGTTGTTGGTGCCGATGAAGCCCTTCGCGAGCTTGTTCGCCAGGTACTGCGCCTCCAGCGACATCTGACCCGACACGTACAGCGCGACCGCATCGGGGCCGTGCTCATCGATCACCGCCCGCAGACGCCGCCCGGTCTCGGCGATGGTGTGGTGCGTCGGCCGCGGCTCGAGAGGCGCGCCCCGCTCCGGCCGCGCCATCGCCGTCTCCACACGACCGCCGGCCGAAAGCATGTCGGCGCTCGTGGCGCCCTTCGTGCACAGCCGGCCGCGGTTGGTCGGATGCTCCTTGTCACCGCGCACCTTCACCACGCGCCGGCGGCCGCTCTCCGGATCCACCGCGACATCGAGCACCATCCCGCAGCCGACCCCGCAGTAGGAGCAGGCCGAGCGCACCGAGGTCGTCGGCGTCAGGGGAAGGGAGGATGTCACGGCGGACCCGTCTCAGATGCGCACGCCGGCCCGCCGGCCGCCGCGCAGGTAGACGATCCCGGTGAGGGCGAGCATCACCGCATAGGCGACGACGAACCACGACAGGCCCGCCTCGTACCCGCCGGTCGCGGTCTTCGAGGCTCCGAGCGCCTGGGGGATGACGAACCCGCCGTACGCGCCGATCGCGGAGATCATCCCCAGTGCCGCCGCAGCCTTGCGCTGCGATCCCATGTCGCCGGCGGTGCGGTGCGCGTCGGCGGAGCCGGCCCGCCAGGCGAAGACCGTCGGGATCATGCGGTACGTCGCCCCGTTGCCGATGCCACTGGCGGCGAAGAGCACGAGGAACAGTGCCAGGAACAGCCAGAAGCTGCCGAGTGGAAGAGTGAGGACCACCGTCACGACCACCACGGCCATGACCGCGAACGAGGCCATCGTCATGGCGGCTCCGCCGAAGCGGTCGGCCAGGCGCCCGCCGTAGGGGCGCGACAGCGATCCGACGAGGGCGCCGAGGAAGGCGAGCGACAGCGTCGCCGACCCCACCTGGAAGGTCGAGAACGCCGGGAACTGGTCTGCGATGAGCTTGGGGAAGACACCCGCGAAGCCGATGAAAGAGCCGAACGTGCCGATGTAGAGCACGGCGAGCACCCACAGGTGCGGCTCGCGCAGCGCCGCGAGCGACGCGGCGACATCGGCCCGCGCGTGCGACAGGTTGTCCATGCGCAGAGCCGCACCGATCGCGGCGACGAGGATGAGCGGCACCCAGATCCAGCCGGCGAGGGGCAGATTGAGGGTGACACCGGCACCGATCGTGATGGCGATCGGCACGATGAACTGCGCGACCGATGCGCCGAGGTTGCCGCCGGCCGCGTTCAGGCCGAGCGCCCACCCCTTCTCGCGCTGCGGGTAGAAGTAGGTGATGTTCGACATCGACGACGCGAAGTTGCCGCCGCCGACACCGGCGAGCGCCGCGACGGCGAGCATCACGCCGAAGGGCGTGTCGGGGTTGCCGACGCACAGCGCGAGTCCGATCGCGGGGAGGAGCAGCAGGAGAGCGGAGATGATCGTCCAGTTGCGGCCGCCGAACTTCGGCACCATGAAGGTGTACGGGAAGCGGAGGGTGGCGCCGACGAGGCTCGGCATGGAGATGAGCCAGAAGGTCTGCGCCGTGTCGAACGAGAACCCGGCGGCCGGCAGCGCGACGACCACGATCGACCAGAGCTGCCAGACGACGAAGCCGAGGAATTCGGCGAAGATCGACCACCGCAGGTTCCGTGCCGCGATGGGCCGACCGACGGTGTCCCACTGCGCACGGTTCTCGGGGTCGTAGCCGTCGAGCCATCGCCCGGGCCGGGCGACGATCGGCGGCGCTGTCGATGTGTCGGCGGGTGGTGTCGCGACGTGAGTGGGTCGTTCGTCGAGGGAGGTCATGCGGTACTCCTCAGAGGGCTCGAGGCGGGGTGGAGCGTCGGATGAGGGGGGTGCGGCGACGTCGTCAGTGGACGATGTCGGTCGGCCGGTCGTATCGATCGACCACGATCTGGACGAGCTCGGGAGGGACGGGGCCGTCGGCGGTCAGGAGCGGAGGGGTGGTGACGTCGGCCCCGGCGCGGGCCGCGAGATCGGCGAAGTAGCCGGGCGCCAGCAGATACGTCGAGACCACGACGCGTCCGGGCGTCGAGGCGCGCACCTCGGCGACCGCGTCGGCGACGCGCGGACGGGCGGCGGAGATGAACGACGTGGTCACCGGCCGGCCGAGCTCGGCCGAGAGCATCTCGCCGGTGATGCGGCAGTCGTCGACGGCCCGTTCGTCGCTCGATCCCGCCGCGGCGAGCACGACGGCGTCATCGTCTCGCAGACCCGCTTCGCGCAGCCGTCGAGCGAGCACGGTCACGAGCCGTCGATCAGGACCGAGAGCGCGTGTCACCGTCACCTCGCGGTCACTGCTCGCGGCGGCTTCGGCGAGATCCACGTGCACGTGGTAGCCGGTCGAGAGCAGCAGCGGAACGATCGTCGCCGACGATTCCGGAGTGAGGCCTGCCAGCACGCTCGGCACGTCGGGCTGCTGCACGTCGACGTGAGCATCCGCCACCGACAGCTCGCTGCGCGCCGCGCGGACCGCATCGACCAGCGCGGCCACGGCGCGGCGTCCGTCGGGGTCGGAGGTGCCGTGGGATGCGGCGACAAGGGCGCGCGCCGGGGCGACCGAGATCGAACCGTCCGTCTCACGCACCCGCCACACCGGAAGGCTCAGCGCGCCGGGCTTCGTGTAGCACTCGCCGGTCTCCAGGTCGAAGACGTCCTTGTGCAGCGGGGAGGCGATCGTCGCACGGTCACCTCGAGAGCCCACGATCCCGCGCGACATCACGAAGGCGCCGGTCGCGGGGTCGGCGTTGGAGACGGCCGCGATGCGTCCGTCGGGAAGCAGGAAGACGGCCACCTGCTGGGCGCCGATGAGAGCAGCCTCGCCCCAGCCGGCTTCGAGATCGCTCCGGCGGCAGACCGGCGTCCACACGGTCGACGGCGCCGAGCTGTCGAGGATCGCGGGTGTCGTGTTCACGTCGTCGACTGTAGGAAGCGCAGGTTTCCTGCCGTGTGCCCCTGCCGTGTCGAGGTCGTAACGGTTCCCTCACGCGCCGCATTCGCCCACGTGAGGCGCCCGTCACACGACGTTACGGAGGCGCAACAGCCGTGGAACCGCGTCTGCCTAGTGTGGTGCCCACGCCCGTTCGGACGGGGTCGATCGATCCCGTTCCGAACCCAGCAACGAAGCGAGAATCGCATGAGCCAGACACGTCACGTCATCGTCGTCGGCGGGGGCCCCGCAGCCCACCGCCTGGTCGAGTCGCTGCTCGCCCGCGACGACGACGCCCTGCAGATCACGGTCTTCGCCGACGAACCGCATCGTCCCTACGATCGCGTGGCGCTCAGCCGACGCCTGGACGGCTCGCACGACCTGACGCTGCCGACCGCGGTGTGGGAGCACGAACGCGTGACGCTGCGCACCGGAGAGCGCGTGGAGGCCATCGATCCGAGCGCGCGCACCGTGACGACATCCGACGGGGTGACCGGGTACGACGAGCTCGTGCTCGCCACGGGATCCTCCGCCGCGGTGCCGGCCATCGAGGGGTGCGAATCCGGCCGCGTCTACCGCACCGTCGACGACGTCGACGCCCTCGTCGAGGAGATCTCGGTCTTCTCCGCGCGCCACGGCCGAGCCGCCAACGTGCTCGTCGTCGGCGGCGGCCTGCTCGGGCTCGAGGCCGCCGGGGGAGCGGCGCGGCTGGGGGCGAACGCCGCGATCGTGCACTCGGGCCGGTGGCTGATGTCGGCGCAGCTCGACGAGGGCGCGGGGCAAGCGCTCGGCCGCATCATCGCCGCCGCCGGCATCCGGCTGCACCTCGGCGTGCGGCCCGCTTCCATCCTCACCGGTCCGTCCGGCCGCGTGCTGGGGGCGAGCCTCACCGACGGCACGTCGGTGAGCGCCGACATCGTCGTGTTCTCGATCGGCATCACCGCCCGCGACGAACTCGCTCGGGATGCGGGTCTCACCCTCGGCGCGCGCGGAGGGGTGGCCGTCGACGACACGTGCGCCGCGAGTGCGCCCCACGTGTGGGCGATCGGCGAGGTCGCCGCGATCCGCGGCGAGGCGACCGTGGGCCTCGTGGCGCCCGCGAACGCGATGGCCGAGGTGGTGGCCGACCGCATCAGCGGCGGCGAGGCGCGCTTCCCCGGCGTCGACGACGCGACCAAGCTCAAGCTCGCCGGCGTCGATGTGGCGAGCTTCGGCGACGCGATGGCGCGCACCGAGGGGGCCCTCGAGGTCGTCTATGCCGATCCCGCGCGCGGCCTGTACCAGAAGCTCGTCGTCTCGGATGACGCCAAGACCCTGCTCGGCGGCATGTTCGTCGGCGACGCTGCGCCCTACTCGACCCTGCGTCCGCTGCTCGGGCGCGAGCTCGGCGCCGAGCCGAGCGCGTTCCTCGCCGCCGCCGGCGCCGAGCCCCCCGCGGGTGGCGAGCTGCCCGACGACGTGCAGATGTGCTCGTGCAACAACGTCTCGGTGGGTGAGGTGCGTCACGCGGTGCGCGAGGGATGCACCGACCTGGGGGAGCTGAAGGCGTGCACGCGTGCCGGCACGCAGTGCGGGTCGTGCGTGCCGCTGGTGAAGAAGCTGCTCGAGACCGAGCTCACCAAGGCCGGCGTCGAGGTCTCGAAGGCCCTGTGCGAGCACGTGTCGCTGAGCCGGGCGGAGCTGTTCGAATCGGTGCGGATCCTCGGTCTCTCCAGCGCCGAGGCCGTCTTCGCCCGGTTCGGCACCGGGCTCGGCTGCGACATCTGCAAGCCGGTGATCGCCTCGGTGCTCGCCAGCCAGACCAACGGGTACATCCTCGACGCGGGGCAAGGACCCTTGCAGGACACGAACGACCGCGCCCTGGCGAACATGCAGCGCGACGGCACCTACTCGGTGGTGCCCCGCATCCCCGGCGGAGAGATCACGCCGCAGAAGCTCAAGGTCATCGCCGAGGTCGCGGAGCAGTTCGACCTCTACACGAAGATCACCGGCGGCCAGCGGATCGACCTGTTCGGCGCCCGGCTCGAACAGCTCCCGGAGATCTGGCGCATCCTGGTGGATGCCGGCATGGAGTCGGGTCAGGCCTACGGCAAGTCGCTGCGCACGGTGAAGTCGTGCGTGGGTTCGACGTGGTGCCGCTACGGCGTGCAGGACTCCGTCGGCATGGCCGTGTTCCTGGAGGAGCGGTATCGGGGCCTTCGCTCCCCGCACAAGTTCAAGCTGGGGGTCTCCGGATGTGCGCGCGAGTGCGCCGAGGCGCGCGGCAAGGACATCGGCGTGATCGCCACCGAGCAGGGCTGGAACCTCTACGTGGGCGGCAACGGCGGCTACCAGCCGGTGCACGCGCAGCTTCTGGCCAGCGACCTCGACGACGAGACGCTGGTGCGCTACATCGACCGCTACATCATGTACTACATCCGCACCGCCGACCGGCTGCAGCGCACGGCGCGGTGGCAGGAGGACCTGCCCGGCGGCCTGGACCACGTGCGTGACGTGGTGTGCGAGGACTCGCTCGGCCTCGCCGCCGAGCTCGAGGCCGCGATGGCCTCGCACGTGGGCACGTACCGCGACGAATGGGCAGCGACCCTCGCCGATCCGGAGCGCCTCAAGCGCTTCCGCTCCTTCGTCAACGCCCCGTCGACGCCCGACCCCGGCATCCGCAAGGTCTCCGAGCGCGGCCAGAGCCGCCCGGCGTTCGCGCACGAGCGCGTGATGCTCGCCGGCCCGGTGATCCCGGTGCGGGATGCGGCCGCGGAGGAGGTGGGCTGATGCGCGCCGAGATCGACCTCGCGGGGCGCCTCGTGCTCGTCGTCGGCCGCGCCGACCGCGCTCGCCGCGCGGTCGCGCGATACCGCGCCGCCGGTGCGAGCGTCGAGGTCACGGACGCCGACACCGCGCTCGCGCGCCTTGCGGGTGCCGTCGGCGACCAGGCGGTGCCGGGTGTCATCGCGTGGGTCGAAGGCGACGAGCAGGCGCGGGATCGCTTGCGACACAGCGCCCGGATCGCCCGCGCCGTGATGCTCTCCGACGACCCCGTCGCGCCCACGCCGCGCGGGCACGTCAGCCTGATCGGCAGCGGCCCGGGCGATCCGGAACTCATGACCATCGCGGGGCTGCGCGCGCTCGCCGAGGCCGACGTCGTGCTTCATGATCGGCTCGGCCCCTCGCACGTCGTCGCGGAGTACGCGCCCGGTGCGCTCTTGATCGATGTGGGAAAGACACCCGGACACCACGCGGTTCCCCAGCGCGAGATCGAGCGGATCATGCTCGAGCACGCCGCGCGCGGCCTGCGGGTGGTGCGGGTGAAGGGCGGCGACCCGTTCGTGTTCGGGCGAGGGGGCGAGGAGGTCGTGGCGTGCCGTGCCGCGGGCGTTCCGGTCACCGTCATCCCGGGCGTCAGCAGCGCCGTGGCGGTCCCGTCGGCGGCGGGCATCCCCGTCACCCACCGCGAGGTCTCCCGCGCGTTCACCGTCGTCTCCGGTCATGCGCCGTTCTCGGAGGAGGAGCTCGGGCACCTCGTCGGGCTCGGCGGCACGCTCGTGGTGCTCATGGGCGTGGGCACCCTCCCGCATCTGGCGGCCGGCCTGCAGCGGCACGGCATGGCTGCCGATATGCCTCTCGCGATCCTCGAACGCGGATTCTCGGCCGCCCAGCGGGCGGTCGCGACGACGGTGGGTGAGGTGGTCTCGCTGCTGCCAACGGTCAAGCCGGTCTCGCCGGCCGTCATCGTCATCGGCGAGGTCGTGGGTGTCACCGGGCCGGTGGGCTGGGGGATCGGTGAGATCCTGTGCCAGGATGAGGCTCTCGCGGCGCCCGAAGCTCGCGCCGCCGATCTCGCCATCTGACCCGGGAGGTGCGGGTGCACGCGACGCCTGAGGACACATCCGAACCCACGGTGCCCGGATTCCGCGCGGACCAGCTGGAGGGCTTCCGGATCGGGGTGACTTCGGACCGCCGCTCGGAAGACCTCATCGCGGCGTTCGAGCGTCGCGGTGCGGAGGTGCTCCATGCGCCCACGATCCGGATGACCGGGGTGTCCGACGACGCGGTCGTGGTGGCTGAGACGCGCGCGATCATCGAGGCGCGACCGGATTACCTGCTCGCGACCACGTCGTACGGCATGCGGCGCTGGGTGGAGTTCGCCGATGCCGCCGGCGTGGGCGACGACCTGCACGACGTGCTCAGCGACGCACGCATCCTCGTGCGAGGACCGAAGGCCCGCGGCGCGGTGCGGGCCGCCGGGCTCGACGACGTGGGAATGAGCGAACGCGAGACGACCACATCCCTGGTGGACCTCGTGCTGCGTCACGACATCGCCGGAAAGGTGGTCGCCGTTCAGCTGCACGGCTTCACCGATCAGACCCAGCTCGAACGCCTCGCCGCCGCGGGAGCCCGCGTGCTCACCGTCGCGCCCTACCGGTGGACGGCCCACGAAGACGAAGCCCGGGTGCTGCGACTGATCGACACGATCTGCGCCGGTGGACTCGACGCCGTCACCTTCACCAGCGCCCCGGCCGTGGAGGCGCTGTTCAACGTCGCGAGCGCGGCCGGCCGTCTGGACGCGGTCCAGGCGGCGCTCCGCGAACGCGCGGTCGCCGCCGCGGTCGGGCCGGTGACCGCCGCGCCGCTCGTGGAGGCCGGGGTGCTCCCCATCGTTCCCGATCGGTTCCGCATGGGGGCGCTCATCCGGCTCGTGTGCGAACACCTGGAGTCATCGGCCGTGCTGCGCGCCCAGACCGAGGTCGGCACGGTGGAGCTCCGCGGCCGTCTTGTGGTCTGCGACGGTGGCTCGGCCGTGCTCGGACCGGTCGCGCTGTCGCTGTTCCGCACGCTCATGATCGCCGAGGGAACGACCGTGTCGCGAGAAGAGCTGGCCGAATCGGCGCCGGAGCGGCTGGACGACCACGCCGTCGACGCCGCGATGAGCAGGCTCCGGCAGGCGCTCCCCGACGCCCGGGTCGTCGCGACCGTGATCAAGCGCGGCTACCGACTCGCCCTTCCCGTCTGAGCCCACGGCCGCCCGTCGCCGGTCGCCGCACGAGGTCGTGCCACGCTTGGGCGTTTCGTCGGGCGACGACGTACCGTGGAAGCGGATCGTCATCCGACGGAAGGCAGGGGAATGAAGATCGTCGCGTCATCGGACTGGCGGGACGCTCTCCCGTACGACAAGCCCATCCGGGTGGCCGACGTCGCCGACGGCGAACCGGCGCGCTGCTTCTCGTGTGGCGCCGACTCCGATCCGCTCGCCCGCACCGAGCTGTGGGCGGTCAAGCACCGGCATCCGAAGAACCACAGCGGCTACGTGCGCTTCTACTGCAGCGCGCATGTGCCCGCATCCCCGGCCGCCACGGCACCGACCACCACCCCTGCGCGCCGCGGCGCGGCACCGCGCGCGCAGCGTCGCCCCACCCCCGAGCGCCGCCCCGCACCGCGACGCGTGAGCGCCGCCGAGCCGATCGTGCGCGCGAAGTGCCCCGACTGCTTCATCGAGGTCTCGGCCACCGGTGAATGCGGCATGTGCGGGCAACGGGTCAGCTGAGCCGGCGCCACATCCGCTAGCGACCGGCTCCGCGGGTCTCAACCCCCTAGCCCTGGTTTCGGATGCGGGAGAGCGTGGGGAGATGGCATCCCACGACATCGATCTCGCACGCCTGGACGCCTGGTGGCGCGCCGCGAACTACCTCAGCGTCGGCCAGATCTACCTCCTCGACAACCCGCTGCTGCGCCGGCCGCTCGCCGCGGAGCATGTCAAGCCCCGACTGCTCGGTCACTTCGGCACGGTGCCGGGGCTCACCCTGATCTACGCGCACGCGAACCGGGTGATCCGCGAGCGCGACCTCGACGCGATGTTCATCGCCGGTCCCGGGCACGGCGGTCCGGGCATGGTCGCAGCGGCCTGGCTCGAAGGAACGTACTCGGAGCTGTATCCCGAGGTCACCCGAGACGCGGAGGGGATGCAGCGCCTGTTCCGGCAGTTCTCGTTCCCGGGCGGCATCCCGAGCCATGCCGCCCCGGAGACACCCGGGTCGATCCACGAGGGGGGAGAGCTGGGGTACTCGCTGAGCCATGCCTACGGAGCGGTGTTCGACAAGCCCGATCTGACGGTGTTCTGCGTCGTCGGAGACGGCGAGGCCGAGACCGGGCCGCTGGCGACCGGATGGCACGGGAACAAGTTCGTCGACCCCCGCACCGACGGAACGGTCGTGCCGATCCTGCACCTGAACGGGTGGAAGATCGCGAACCCGACGGTGCTGGCGCGCATCCCCGAGTCGGAGCTGGCGGACCTGTTGCGCGGATACGGGCACGAACCGATCTTCGTCACCGTCGACGCGGCGGACCCGCACGAGGAGGTGCATCGCCGCATGGCCGAGGCGATGGACGAGGCGCTCGACTCGATCGCGCGGCAGCGGAGCGACCTGACCGTGGTGCGTCCGCGCACGCCCATGATCGTGCTGCGCTCGCCGAAGGGCTGGACCGGACCCGTCGAGGTCGACGGTGAGCCCGTCGAAGGCACGTGGCGCGCCCACCAGGTGCCGGTCGACGCCGCACGGGACGACGACGAGCACCGCCGCATCCTCGAGGACTGGATGCGCTCCTACAGGCCCGAGGACCTCTTCGACGACCACGGACGCCCCGTCGACGCGATCGACCGGGCGACGCCCGAGGGTGCCCGGCGGATGTCGGCGAACCCGCACGCCAACGGCGGCCTGCTGCGACGCGAGCTCGACCTGCCCGACATCGCCGATCACCTGTCGGGTCTCGAGCCGGACGGTTCCGCCGAACGCTCGGCCATGGGCGAGCTCGGGCACTATCTGGCCGAGGTGATCGAGCGCAACCCGACCGACTTCCGGCTGTTCGGACCCGACGAGACCGCGTCGAACCGGCTCGCGCCGGCGGTGTTCGAGGCGAGCGGGAAGCGGTGGAACGCCGGCTCCGATCCGCGCGACGAGAACCTCTCGCGCACGGGGCGCATCATGGAGGTGCTCAGCGAACATCAGGCGCAGGGCTGGCTCGAGGGATACCTCCTCACCGGCCGGCACGGGCTCTTCGCGACGTACGAGGCCTTCGTGCACATCGTCGACTCGATGTTCAACCAGCACGCCAAATGGCTGGAAGCGGCCTCGGGCATCCCGTGGCGAGCGCCGCTGTCGAGCTTCACCTACCTGCTCTCCAGCCATGTGTGGCAGCAGGATCACAACGGCTTCACCCATCAGGATCCCGGCTTCCTCGACCTCGCCGTGAACAAGCGCGCCGACGTCGTGCGCGTCTACCTCCCGCCGGATGCCAACACCCTCGTGGCGACGGTCGACCACTGCCTGCGCACCACCGACCGCATGAACGTCGTCGTCGCCGGCAAGCAGCCGGCACCGCAGTGGTTCACCCCCGACGAGGCGGAGCGGCATCTCGCACGCGGCGCGAGTCGGCTCGCGTGGGCGGGCACCGATGCCGACGGCGTGGATGCCGTGCTCGCCTGCGCGGGAGACGTTCCGACCGAAGAGGTGGTCGCCGCGGCGCGGCTGTTGCGCGAGGACGCGCCGGGACTGCGGGTGCGGGTGGTGAACGTGATCGACCTGATGCGGCTGCAGACACCCTCGCAGCATCCGCACGGCATGGACGAGGAGTCCTTCGACGAGCTGTTCCCGCCGGAGGTGCCGATCATCTTCGCCTTCCACGGCTACCCCTGGCTCGTCCACCGCCTCGCGTACCGGCGCGCGGCGCATCCCCACCTCCACGTGCGGGGCTACAAGGAGCGGGGCACGACCACGACGCCTTTCGATATGCGCCTGCTCAACGACATCGACCGGTACCGGCTGGCGGCCGACGTGCTCGATCGTGTTCGCGGAGCCGCAGAGCGCCACGCTTCGCTCCGCGCACAGCTCGACCGGCGTCGGGAGGAAGCGCGCGCCTACACCAGGGACCACGGGGTCGATCATCCCGCGGTCGCCGGTGGGGCCGAGCGAGGAACGTCTAGCTCACCGACCGGCACAGTTCAACCCATCGACGCCGGGTGATCAGCACGCGTACCGTCGGAGAATGAGAAGCGAGGGAGCGTGATGCGTCGGCACCAGTTCGTCATCGACGACAGGACCTACGTCCTCTCCGAGGAGGACCTCGCCGAAGACACCAAGCAGGCGGTGCTCGAGGCGGTGCGCGATGGCGGCGGCTACGTCGAATTCGCGACCACCGAAGCCACGGTCACCGATGTGCTGATCACACCCCACTCCAACGTGCGGATCGAACACACCGACGTGATCGAGTCGGACCGCCCCGCCGACCCCTTCAGTGACCAGCACTTCGACATCGACTCCTGGCTCTGAAGCTCGAGAACTAGTTAGGGCGCCTAATCAGAGTTACTTCGGCGACGCGGTGCTTGTAGCGTGTTGCGGTGGGCAAACTCATTTACGGCAGCGACGGGTACTCGTTCGACATCGACGACCGCACCCTCGCACACCTCCGAGTCGTCTTCATGAACAAGCTCCGCCGCGCGGAGCCGTTCTTCTTCCACCACCCCGAGACCGTCGGCAGCCGGAGCGTCTGGGTGCACCCCTCGGTCTCGATCGTGTTCCACTTCTACGGCAGCCGGAATCCCGCGCTGAACCGCGCCTGGATCGAGACGCTTCTGCACGACGCCAGCGGGCCGCACGGGCTCGCCGTGGGTCCGGAGCCTGCCGAGCCGGCGACGGCCGAGGGCTGAGTCAGCGACACTCGTCGTCGACGGCGTCGGTGACGAGGTCGATGAAGGCCGCGACCGCCGCGGCCTGATCGGCCGTCAGGGTGTCTGCCAGGCCTCGGATCTGCGCGGTGAGCGGGTCGATCCCGTCGATGTCGCCGTCGCGATCCAGCGGCACCACGTACTTGCTCCGCCCGTCGTCCGGATGCCGGAGGAACGTGATGATCCCCCCGGTGTGCAGGCGGTTCAGGATGCCGGTCACCGACGGCGTCGAGATACCCAGGTGCTCGGCGACATCCGTCGGCGTGACCGCGATGCCCTGGTCGCTCATGTCGAAGATGAACCGCGTCGCGGCACGCGCGTTCTCACTCGGTCCGCACTCGTTCTGACGACGGCGCGCAAGGCGCCCCTCGGCGAGTCGAAGGCGCTCGATGGACCGAGCGGCATCGACCTTCGCGCGCGTTGCGCCGGGGTCGTTCGCGGTGGTGTCGTTCTCGACGATGTCGGTCATCCTGGGCCACGTTTCGGTCGACGGCGGTGAGACAGCACGAGCGTACCCGCCCCGTGCCTGTACCGTCTCGCGTGGCGACGCGCTCGGATCCTGTGATACGGCCGCGGGGCTCATCCGTCAACCCCCTTCGCGCGCCGAACGGCGGGGCGAAGGTGGAGGGACGACGACGCGATCGGAGGATGCACATGCGTTTCGGATACACCCTCATGACCGAGCAGAGCGGACCGCGCGAACTGGTGCGATACGCCCAGGCGGCCGAAGACGCCGGGTTCGACTTCGAGGTCTCCAGCGACCACTACTCGCCGTGGCTCACCGAACAGGGACACGCGCCCTACGCCTGGACGGTGCTCGGCGCCGTCGCGCAGGCGACGTCCTCGGTCGAGCTCATGACCTACGTCACGTGCCCGACGGTGCGCTACCACCCCGCGGTGGTCGCTCAGAAGGCGGCGACGCTGCAGATCCTCGCCGAGGGCCGGTTCACCCTGGGCCTCGGGTCGGGCGAGAGCCTCAACGAACACGTCGTCGGCGAAGGCTGGCCGGGCGTCGACACGCGACAGTGGATGCTCGAAGAGGCCATCCAGATCATCCGGCAGCTGCACACGGGGGAGCTGGTGACCTACGCCGGCGAGTACTTCCAGGTCGATTCCGCGCGCATCTGGGACCTGCCCGACGAGGGCGTGCCGATCGGCGTGGCGGTCTCGGGAGACGCATCCATCGCGCGATTCGCCCCGCATGCCGACCACATGATCACCACCGAGCCGAAGGCGGAGCTCGTGACCGGCTGGGATGCCGCGACCTCGACGAGCTCGCGGAAGATCGCCCAGGTGCCGATCTCGTGGGATCCCGATCGCGACCGGGCCGTCGAGCGGGCGCATGAGCAGTTCCGGTGGTTCGCCGGCGGCTGGGGAGTGAACGCCGACCTGCCGACGCCGCGCGGATTTTCCGCCGCGACGGCGTTCGTGCGCCCGGAAGACGTCGCCGCCTCGATCGCGTGCGGGCCGGACCTCGACGAACTCGCCGCCAGCGCGCAGCCGTTCCTCGACGCCGGCTTCACCGACCTCGCCTTCGTGCAGATCGGCGACGAGGCGCAGGATGCCTTCCTCGCCGAGGCCGCCGAGGGCCTCCTCGAGCGCGCCCGCGCGCTCAGCTGAGCGAGGCGCGGCGACGACGCGCGGCGCTCCAGCGGCGGCCGAGAACGCCCTGACGGGGACTGAAGAGGTAGACCAGGGCGAACACTGCTCCCTGCGTCACCACGACGAGGCCGCCGGAGGCGGCGTCGGCCCAGTAGCTGATGTAGATGCCGACGACCGAGCAGACCGCCGAGATCGCCGGCGCGAGGATCAGCATCCGGCTGAAGCGATCGGTCAGCAGATAGGCGGTCGCGCCCGGGATGATGAGCATCGCCACGACCAGCACGACTCCCACCACCTGCAGGGCGACCACCGCGGTCAGGGCGAGCACTCCGAGGAGCAGGGCGCCGAGGAAGCGCGGCGACAGCCCGATCGCGTGAGCGTGGGTGGGATCGAAGGCGTACAGCGTGAGGTCGCGGCGTCGCACGAACAGCACGACGAAGGCGACGGCCGCGAGCACGGCGATCTGCACGAGCTCGGCGGCGGAGATGCCGAGGATGTTGCCGAAGATGATGTGGCTGAGGTCGGTCTGGCTCGGCGTCACCGAGATCATCACGAGCCCCGCGGCGAACAGGGTCGTGAAGACGATGCCGATGGCGGCATCCTCCTTGATGCGGCTCGTGCCGCGCACCAGGCCGATGAGGCCGACGGCGAGGAAGCCGAAGACGACGGCGCCGAGCGCGAACGGCACACCGACGACGTAGGCGAGGACGACCCCCGGCAGCACGGCGTGCGACACGGCGTCGCCCATGAGCGACCACCCCACGAGCACGAGCCAGCAGGACAGCACCGCGCACACGACCGCCGCGATGACGGTCGTCGCGATCGCCCGCACCATGAAGTCGTACTGGAGCGGCTCGAGGATGAGATCGAGGAGGCTCATGACGGGGCCCCGTCATCGCGCGGATCCAGACCGAAGGCCCGGGCGAGGTTCTCGGGCCGGAGCGCCTCGGCGACCGGACCCTGGAACAGCACGCGGTGTCGCAGGAGAACCGCGTGGTCGGCGAGCCGGGGGAGGGCGTGCAGGTCGTGCGAGGAGACCAGCACCGCGCAGCCGGCGGCGGCGAGATCGCGCAGCAGTCGCACGATGGTCGCCTCCGACGCCTTGTCGACGCCTGCGAACGGCTCGTCCAGCAGCAGGATCTCCGCCTCCTGGGCGATCGCGCGGGCGACGAAGGCGCGCTTGCGCTGCCCGCCGGACAGGCGCCCGATCTGCCTGTCAGCGAGGTCGGTGAGCCCGACGCGGTCGAGTGCGCCCGCGACGGCCTCGCGATCCCGGGGGCGAGGGCGCCGCAGGATGCCCTGCCGCGCGTACCGGCCCATCATCACCACGTCGTGCACGCTCACCGGGAACTGCCAGTCGACGGCCTCGCTCTGCGGCACGTATCCGACGCGACCGGCCTTGCGGGCGGCGGCCGGTGCGGCTCCGTCGATGCTCACACGACCGTGGTCGGGACGCCGCATCCCCATGATCGTGGTGAACAGCGTCGACTTGCCCGATCCGTTCATGCCGATCAGGCCGGTGACGCCTCCGCGGTCGAGAGTGAGGGACACCCGGTCGAGTGCGCGGATCTCCCCGTAGGAGACCGACACCTCGTCGACCTGCACCGCGGCGGTCATGACGCGTTCGTCAGCCCGGCCACGATCGTGTCGACGTCGTGGCGGATGAGGTCGAGGTAGGTCGGGACGGGCCCGTCGGACTCCGAGAGCGAGTCGACGTAGAGGATGCCGCCGAACGTCGCGTCCGTCGCCTCGACCACCTGCTGCATCGCCCGGTCCGAGACCGTGGACTCGCAGAACACCGCCGGCACATCGCGGTCGCGCACGAACTCGATCGTCGCCGCGATCTGCTGCGGAGTGGCCTGCTGCTCGGCGTTGACGGCCCACAGGTACTGCTCGGTGAGGCCGGCGTCGCGAGCGAGATAGCTGAAGGCGCCCTCGCACGTGACCAGGGCGCGGTGGTCGGCGTCGAGCTCGGACAGTCGTGCGTCGAGATCGTCCTGGATCTGCTGCAGCTGCGCCTTGTAGTCGGCGGCGCGGGCGGCGAAGGCGTCGGCGGCGGCGGGGACAAGGTCGGCGAAGGCCTCGGCGATGTTGTCGACGTAGACCTGCACGTTGGCGGGACTCATCCACGCGTGCGGATTCGGCGTACCCGCATACGCGTCGTCGGCGATGTCGATCGGCTCGACGCCGTCGGAGACGACGACGTGCGTCACATCGACGGTCTCGACGAACTGCGCGAACCACGCTTCGAGGTTCAGCCCGTTGTCGATGACGAGGTCGGCGTCGCTCGCGGCTCGGATGTCGCCGGGCGTGGGCTCGTACCCGTGGATCTCGGCACCCGGCTTCGTGATCGAGGTGACCTCGATGTCGTCTCCCGCGACGTTCTTCGCGATATCCGCGAGCACCGTGAAGGTCGTGAGCACCTGCGGACGGTCCGCGGCCGCCGACTGCGGGTCAGGCGCAGAAGAGCAGCCGGCCAGAGCGAGGGCGCCGGCGGCCGAAGCCGCGACGACCCGCATCCGACACGAATATTTCGGCATACCGAAACTTTAGGATTCGGCACCCCGAAAAGCCAATCGGGCCCGGTGCATGAAGCACCGGGCCCGATGGGAAAAGCCTGGGGTCAGGACTGGCTGGCGATGGCGAATCGCACCGAGCCGTCCTGGTTCATCTCCGCGTCGAGCACGCGGTCATCGAGCGCGGTGTTCGCGCCGTTGTCGAGGAAGACGCGTGCGCCGTGGTCCTCGACCACCTGGTCGCCGTTCTCGGGAGCCGAGGCGACGGCGAGTTCGAAGCCGGTCTCCTGCGAGCCGGTGTCACGGATGCGCACACCGCCCTGGTCGGCGTCGGGCAGCTGGGCGATGATCGTCTTGACAGCCGTGGCGGCGTTCTCGGTGAGCGTGAGCATGGGTGCTCTCCTCTCGTTCGGGACGTTCGGACCGGCCACGATTCCGAGAATCCGGCGTCGCCGCAAGCGGAGGGCCCCATTGTGAGGGGATTCCCAAACTCGCCGCGTCGGGTCAGCGCGCGGCCTCGTACGCTTCGAGCACCGTCGCTGGAACGCGGCCGCGGTCCGACACCTGGTAGCCGTTCTCCTTCGCCCACGCGCGCACGGCCCCGTAGTCCTGGCCGGCTTTGCGACGCCGCGGGGCGCTCGACGAGGAGCCTCCGCCTCGTCCGCCCGATACGCGCCGCGCCGCGTCGACGTAGGGGGCGAGGATCTCGCGGAACGCGGCGGCGTTGGCGTCGGTCAGGTCGATCTCGTAGGCGGTGCCGTCGAGGGAGAACAGAACCGTCTCCCCGTCACCGACCTCGAGAACGCTTCCGTCCAGGTCGTCGACGAGCTGGTGCACGATTCTGCGGGCCATGGGCCCACCCTACTGAGCGCGCCGTGACTTGACCATGAGCGCTCATCACGCGGCGCGCCGCGCGATCTCAGGGCAGGATGCCGGCTCGGCGTGCGCGAGCGACGGCGGCATGCCGCGTGCCGGCGTCGAGCTTGCCCATCGCCGACTGCAGGTACGACTTCACCGTCGCCTCCTTGAGGGCGAGCGTCGCGGCGATCTCCGCGTTCGTCGCTCCCAGCGCCGCACACGCCAGCACGTCGATCTCGCGCGGTGACAGGCGGGCGCTCGGGCCGTCGTCGACGGCGTCATCCCGGGCGAGAGCGGCCCACCGCTGTTCGAGGCGGGACAGGCGATCGCGCATCGCCGGGTCGGTGATCGCGGCGGCGATGCTGCGCAGCTCGGCGTAGCTCGCGCGCAGCTCTTCGCGTGCGGCAGGCGGCAGTGCGGCGGCGTCGCGCGCATCGGCGGGCGGCATCGTGGCCACCCGTCGATCGAGATCGTCACGCAGGCGCAGCTGCGCCGCGAGGTCGTCGGCGGCGGCGATCGTCGGCTGGGCGATCGCCCCGCCGGTCGGGGTGGAGCGGCGAGATCCGCAGTAGAGCATGCCGCGGGGTCGCCCGGAGACGACCACCGGCACGGCGACGAGGGTGACGATGCGGGCGCCGAGGATGGCCGCGTCGTAGTCGTGGGTGATCGTGCGCGAGGTGCGGTAGTCCAGCGCGAGCCGCGGGCGGCTCTCCACCATCGCGCGACCACCGAGACCGCGGTGCTCTCGCACCACCAGTCCCTCGATCGACTGCGTGTGCTCGCCGAAGATCGCGCTGACGTGCACGGCACCGTCGTGGGCGAGGCCGCCGAAGGCGACCGTGTGAGGCGAATTCCGGGCGAGGGTCACCACCGCCTGCTCGACGAGGGCCTGATCGCTGCTGCGCGTGCGGATTGCGGACATGGGCACCTACCGGTCGGACGGCCTCGGCGCCGTCGCGACGACGATACACCGGTGCCGGGAGCGGGCGGGTGGGCGGCCTACACGCTGTCCGCCCGCTCCAGGTCGAGAAGCCGGCGCTTGAGCTCCGGCCGGCCCCCGTACTCGCCGAGCGAGCCGTCGGCGCGCACGACGCGGTGCACGGGGACGACGATCGAGAAGGGGGTCGTGGCGCAGGCGGTTCCGACCGCTCGCGCCGCCCGCGGGTGGCCGGCGAGGATCGCCACCTCGCCGTATCCGGCGGTCTCGCCGTAGGGGATCTCGCACACCGCCTGCAACGCCGCTCTGGTGAAGCCGCGCACCTGCTCCCAGTCGAGGGGCAGGTCGAAGGCCTGTCGTTCGCCGGAGACGTACTCCGACAGCTGCGCCGCCGCACGAAGAGCCAGCGGATCGCGATCGTCGGGCGTCAGCATGCCGGGATGACGTCGGGAGACCGCGGTGAGATCGGTCTCCAGGTCGCGGGCCGGGTGGAGCCAGACGACGTGCTCGTCATCGACGACGATGAGCACCTCGCCGACCGGGGTCGGGTGCACGTGGAAGCGGAGTGTCATGGCGTCATCCTGTCGCGAGCGCCGCGACGTCGTCGATCCTGCGCGGGGGGCTGGGGAGCGTCGCTTGGTGCGACACGGCTGGGGAGGAGCGGTCCACCCCGAGCGGTGCCGCGCCTTCCAATACCGCGAAACTCTGTCGGGATGCAAGAGGAGCGCGCGTCCCGCGCATAGTGTGACTGTCGTGTGGCGAGCAGAAGGCAGCGTCGCGGTCGGTGAGCAGGTGGCCGGACCGGCGGCGACCGTGACCCCCGGCGACCTCGATCTCTCGGAGCCGGGCGTGCGGGTGACCCATGTCGCCGAGTCCGAGCGCGATCGGCTGCGCCGTCAATCCGCGCGTCTGGGCGGGCGCTCGACGCTGCTGCACTTCGACGAGAGCGTCGACGCGGGCATCGAGATCACGAAGGCGCACCCGGGAAGTCTGCCGCAGTTCATCACCGGGCGCTCGACGCTTCTGTCGAACCTCTTCCGCGACGAGGTCGCGCTGCGGACCGCACGCATGGCGGCCGAGCAGATCACCGCCAAGAACGTGGAGCTGCGCACGGCGCGCGGGATCGAGGCCGTGCACCTCGCCGTCGGTCTCGCGGTCTGGCGCCTCGGCGGGCTGGAGTGCTCGGCGCCGGTGCTGCTGCGGCCGCTGGCGATCCGTCGCCACCACAGCGACTTCGAGCTGAAGCTGCACGGTTCGTTCTCGGTCAACCCCGAGCTCGTGCGCGCCCTGCGCACGCACTTCGGCATCGACCTCGACGGCGACGCGCTCGCCGCCCTGGCCTACGACCAGGGGGTGTTCAAGCCCCAGCCCGTCATCGACCACCTGCGCGCGCTCACCTCCGGCTTCGATCACTTCCGGGTGCACCCCCGGCTTGTGGTCTCGAGCTTCGCCGACGTCGGCGAGACCATGACGCGCGACTGCCGCGACCTCGACCATCCCGTACTGAATGCGCTCGCCGGGCATCTCGCCGACCGCGAGGCCTTCACGGCTCGCCGCGACGTGCCGCAGATGCCGCACCCCGACGAGCGACCGCCCGCCGCCGACACCCTCCTCCTCGACGCGGACGCCGAGCAGGAGGCGGTCCTCGCGCGCATCCTCGCCGGACAGTCGCTCGCGGTGCACACCCTGCCCGGCACGGGGGGCACGCAGACCGTGATCAACACCGTCGGCGCGCTCGTGCGCGACGGCAAGCGCGTGCTGGTGGTGAGCGCGCGACGGTCGACCCTCGACGGCATCCGGCACCGCCTCGCCGGCATCGGGCTGCCCGGCCTCGCCGTCTCGCCGCGATCGCT
Organism: Microbacterium sp. MTN4-26; assembly: GCF_042846595.1. NCBI lineage: Bacteria > Bacillati > Actinomycetota > Actinomycetes > Micrococcales > Microbacteriaceae > Microbacterium > Microbacterium sp. MTN4-26. Next base: position 31,058 of record NZ_BTGO01000004.1, on the reverse strand, counting down.
GCGCCGCGACCTGATCCGGGCGATCGGCCGCAACGAGAAGGCACAGGCGCCGAAGGTCGCCGACATCGACGACGCGCTCGTGCGCCTGCGCGGCGTGCTGCGCGACTACCGCACCGCCGTGACGAAGACCGACGACGCCCTGAAGGTGTCGGTGCTCGACATCCTGCGCGCGCTGTCTCGCCTGTCCGCGCGGGATGTGCCGCCGTCGACCTCGGCGCGCCTCGGGGTGCGCACCCTGCTGCGTCTGGCGGCCTCGCGCGATGTGGCCGCCGCGAAGCTGGCCGCCGCCGCGCGACTCGGTGAGTTCCGCTTCGGGCCGGACGACTCGCCGTGGTACGGCGTCTCGTTCGCGACGACGGAGGATGCGCGCGCCGCCCACGCCCTCGCGGGGCGCCTGCACCGCACCGACGTGCCGGCCCTCCTGGAGCGCGGATACGAGCTGATCGCCCAGACCCGCATGCACCCCTTCCGCACGGTCGCCGACCTCGGGGAGTACCTCTCCGTGCTGCAGGGCATCCGCGACACGCTCGACCGGTTCAGCCCCACGGTGTTCGAGCGACCCCTCGTCGAGCTCATCCAGGCGCACGCGCCGCGCCGGGACGCACCCACGATGAGCGGGGCGAATCGCCGTCGGCTGCGGCGCCTGTCGAAGGAGTACATCCGTCCGGGCGTGCACGTGCCCGACATGTACGAGGCGCTGCTGCGCATCCAGCACCAGCGCACCCAGTGGCAGCGCTTCGTCGACGCCGGGATCACGCCGGAGGTGCCGCTCGGCCTCGCCGACGTCGTCACCGCGTGGCAGCGGGCCGACGCGGAGCTCGCCGACCTCGACGGTGTGCTGGGCCGCACCGGCTCGCACGCGCTGTCGACGCTTCCGGTCGCGACCCTCGTGCGCACCCTGGCGTCGCTCGCCGCCGAGTCGTCGTACTTCGACAACCTCGTCGAACGCGCCACCCTCCGCACCGAACTCGGCGAGATGGGCCTCGAGCCGCTGCTGTCGGAGCTGTCGGTGCGGCACGTTCCCGAAGAGAACGTCGAGGCGGAGCTGGAATTCGCGTGGTGGCAGTCGGCGCTCGAGCACGTGCTGCGCTCGGATCGCGCTCTTCTGGGCGCGAACACCGCGGTGGTGGACCGACTGGAACGAGACTTCCGGCTCGTCGACGAGGCCCACGCGGCCGCTGCCGGTCCGCTCCTCGCCGCACAGCTGGCGACCCAGTGGCGGATCGGCCTGGTCGACCACGCCGACGAGGCCGACGCCCTCAAGCGCGCCCTGAAGGACGGCGTCAGCGCCACCCACGTGCTGCAGGCCGCCCCCACCCTCATGCGCACCCTCGCTCCGGTCTGGCTCGCCTCGCCCTACGACGTGCCGCGCATCCCGGGCGACGAGGACTTCGACGTGGTCGTCGTCGCGGATGCCGCCTCGCTCGCCCTCGCCGAGGCCACCCCGGCCCTCCGCCGGGCGCGCCAGGTCGTCGTGTTCGGAGACCCCGTCACGCAGAAGCCCACGCCCTTCCGCGTCGCGGCCGGCGAGCTGTCGGAGGACGACCGCCTCGAAGCCGAGGACGCGGAGCCGTTCGACAGCGTCAGCGTGTTCGAGCGCCTCGCCGAACTCGTGCCCATCGCGACCCTCACCCGCAGCTACCGCGCCGGGGGAGAGGACCTCGCCGAACTCGTCAACGACGCGTTCTACGGCGGCGAGCTCTCCTCGCTGCCGTGGGCGGGGTCGTATCTCGGACGCGGGAGCCTCAGCGTCGACTACGTCGAGGGCGGCACGGGCGTGCCCGATCCCGTGACCGGTGCCGTGGAGAGTCCGGATGCCGAGGTCGCTCGCGTGGTCACGCTCGTGGTGGAGCACGCGGTCAACCGCGGCCAGGAGTCCCTCATGGTCGTCACGGCCAGCACCCGGCACGCGGCGCGGATCCGGGCCGCCGTGGAAGCGGCCTTCGCCGGCCGCTCCGACGTGGCCGACTTCGTCTCGCGCGACACGGCGGAGCCGTTCGCGGTGCTGAGCCTGGAGGAGTCCGTCGCCGAGAGCCGGGATCGTGTGGTCTTCTCGCTCGGTTTCGGCCTCACCCGCCACGGTCGCGTGCTGAGCGACTTCGGCGATCTCTCCACGCCCGACGGCGATCGCCTGCTGACCGTCGGCATGACGCGCGCGCGGCGGTCGATGGTCATCGTCTCGTCCATCCGCCCGTCGTCCTTCGATGACGGTCGACTCGAGCACGGCGCGGCGACGCTCATGAGCATCCTCGGCGGACTGGCCGCACGGCAGCGCGACGCGCGCCTGGAGGATCTCGCCGACCCGCTCACGCGCTCCCTGGCCCGCGAGCTGCGGCGGCTCGGTGTGGCCGTCGACGTCGACTACCGGGGCCTGCTGCCCCTCGTCGCCCAGCACGACGGCAAGGCGGTCGTGGTCGAGAGCGACCCCGAGACGGTCGCGGACTCGCTGCGCGAGGCCCTCCGGCTGCGGCCGCAGATCCTGCGGCGCCTCGGCTGGCACTACGTGCGCGTGCACTCGTTCGACCTCTACAGCGACCCCGCCTCGGTCGCGGAGCGCATCGCCGGCCTGCTCGGTGTGTCGTCCGAAGCGCCGCGCGCCGACGCGGACACACAGCCGATCGATGTCATCGAGTGACCGGCAGCGTGTGGAGAAGGTCCGCGGCGCCCGACGGGCGAAGCTGACCGCCGCACCCGGCACCACCGACGAGCCCGGCGAGCCCGACGCCGACCGTGACGCCGAGGCCGCCGCGCCGGCATCCGGACCGAACGACGAGCGGATGCGCCGCGAGGTGCCGCCCCACTACTGAGGCGGAGCGGGTCTAGACCTTCGGGGTGGCGTTCTGCTTCTCGAGCAGATCGCGGATCTGCACCAGGATCTCCTGCTCGGTGGGCAGCTGCGGCTCTTCGGGTGCCTTGTCGACGCCCGCCTTCGCGGCGGCCCGCGCCTTCATGAGGTTCATCGGGTGCACGAAGACGAAGTAGACCACGAGCGCCACGGCCAGGAACGAGATGACGGCGTTGATCAGGGTGTCCACGGGGAAGGTCACGTCGCCCCAGAGACCCTGCACCGTGAATCCGATGGTGCCGTCTTCGGAGGGCTGCCACACCAGCTGGATCAGCGGATTGATGATGCTCGCGACGATCGCGTTGACGACCGCGGTGAAGGCGGCGCCGATGACCACGGCGACGGCCAGGTCGATGACGTTGCCTCGGAGGATGAACTCCTTGAAACCCTTGATCACGGTGTCTCCTTCCGGCCTCGGCGGCCGCTCACGCGCCCGACGGTGCGGGGGCGGATGTGCTTTCGGACTTCGATGATGACGAAGACGAGCCCGCGTCGCCACCCTGGGACGCTTTCGCGGTCGACGACGAGCCCGAGCGCGAGTCGGTGCGGTAGAAGCCCGAGCCGTTGAAGGTGACGCCGATCGACCCGTACTCCTTGCGCAGCACGCCCCCGCATTCGGGGCACTCGGTCAGGGTGGGGTCGGAGAAGGACTGCACGGCGTCGAAGCGGTGTCCGCAGTTCTTGCAGGCATAGGCGTAGGTGGGCATGGGCGACTCTCGGTATCGGCTCAGCGCGCCGCAGGCGCGAACTCGTGGATGCGGGTGGGGGTGACCGCGCCGGTGACCGGCTGGTCGTGGAGCTCGGAGGGGACCTCGTCGAGGATTTCGCTGTCGTAGACGACGGCGTAGACCGGCGGGCAGCCCTCCATCGATCCGATCGTCTTGTCGAAGTAGCCGCGACCCCATCCCAGGCGCATGCCGGTGCGGTCGACCGCGGCGGCCGGCACGATCATGAGGTCGACATCGTTCACCGCGATGGGGCCGAGCAGCTCGCCGACGGGCTCCGGCAGCCCGAACAGGCCCTCGGCGATGTCGCCGTCTTCAGTGGCGACCGTCCAGTCCAGCAGGCCGTCGGTGCGGGTGATGGGGAGGAGAACGCGGATGCCGCGGGCGACCGCGCCCTCCACGAAGGCGCGCGTCGACGGCTCGAACGGGGTGGAGAGGAAGCAGGAGATGGCCGAGACCTCGTGACGGGCGAGCAGGTCGTCCAGGTGCGCACTCAGCTGCTCGCCGGCCGCCTCCACAGCGGCGGCCGACATCACGCGGCGGCGTTCGCGCAGTTCGGCACGGAGGGCGCGCTTTGCGTCGTCGATCGCGTCGGACATGGATCGATTGTATGTCGCCGACACGGGCCCGACACATGATGCCGGTAGGATCGCGCCATGCCGTCACAGCCCTTCAAGGCCGTCATTCCCGCCGCCGGACTCGGTACACGATTCCTGCCCGCGACGAAGGCGATGCCCAAAGAGATGCTCCCCGTCGTCGACAAGCCCGCCATCCAGTACGTGGTCGAAGAGGCCACTGCGGCCGGCATCGACGATGTGCTCATCATCATCGGTCGCAACAAGAACAACCTCTCCAACCACTTCGACTCGGTGCCCGAGCTCGAGGTCAAGCTCAAGGAGAAGGGCGACGAGGACAAGCTCGCGCGCGTTCAGCACTCCAGCGACCTCGCCGACATCCACTTCGTGCGTCAGGGCGAGCCCAAGGGCCTCGGGCACGCCGTGCTGCGCTCCCGCGCGCACGTCGGCGACTCGCCGTTCGCGGTGCTGCTCGGCGACGACCTCATCGACGAGCGCGACGTGCTGCTGACCAAGATGATGGAAGAGCACGAGCGCACCGGCGCCGCGATCATCGCTCTCATGGAGGTCGACCCGGAGCACATCCACATGTACGGGGTCGCGACGGTCGAGGAGACCGACCAGGACGACGTCGTCAAGGTGAAGGGGCTGGTCGAGAAGCCCAAGCGCGAAGACGCCCCGTCGAACCTCGCGATCATCGGCCGCTACGTGCTCTCTCCCGCGGTCTTCGACATCCTGGAGCGCACCGAGCCCGGCAAGGGCGGCGAGATCCAGCTCACCGACGCTCTGCAGGAGATGGCCGCCGACCCGGACGGTCCGGGTGTGTACGGCGTGATCTTCCGCGGCCGCCGCTACGACACCGGCGATAGGGTGGACTACATCAAGGCCATCGTGCAGCTCGCCGCCGACCGTGACGACCTCGGTCCCGACCTGCGCCCCTGGTTCAAGGAGTTCGCGGCGTCCCTGTGACGCCGCCGGTTCGGAGGGGGAGCGCATGGACCTCGCGTCTCCCCGCTCGTACGGATCGATCGCGATCCGCCTGATCCGGCAGCGGGACTCTCGTGCGCTGCAGCAGGAGCTGCTCACCAACCGCACCTGGCTGCGCCCGTGGGAGGCGACGAACCCCGACGGGCCCGTGTCGATCGACATGCGCTCGGCGGTTCGTCGCCTTCTGCAGCAGTACCGCGACGGGGGCGGCATCCCGTTCGTGATGGAGGAGAACGGGACCATCGCCGGGCAGCTGAACGTGTGGGGCATCGCCCGCGGTTCGCTCGCCTCCGCGACCATCGGCTACTGGGTAAGCGAGCGTTTCGCCGGGCGCGGCATCACCCCCACGGCGGTCGCCCTGGCGACCGACATCTGCTTCTCGGAACTCCGCCTGCACCGCATGGAGATCTGCATCCGGCCCGAGAACACGGCGAGCCTGCGCGTGGTCGAGAAGCTCGGCTTCCGCTACGAGGGGCTGCGTCGGCGGTACATCCACATCGACGGGGACTGGCGCGACCACTACTGCTTCGCCGTGGTCACCGAGGACGTGCCCGACGGCGTGCTGCGACGCTGGGTGGAGGGGCGCGCGCCGCAGGACGCCGCGGCGATCCCCCCGGCCGACAGGCTGCGCGCCTGACACACTCTCGCGCCGGTTCGGCCGCGACACGCGGGCGGATGCGGCATCGAGACGCAGCGGTCGCATACCGTTGACGCCATGGGCGGACAGGTACTCGGCGGGGGCGTCATCGTGCTCGTCGCGGTGCTCCTGTGGCTCGTCTACCTGCTGCCGTCGTGGAACAGCCGCCGGCAGTTCGACGCCGCTGAACGCAATGCGGTGCGTCTGAACCAGGCGCTGCGCGTGCTGGCGGAGACGAGCGAGACCCCCCGCGAGGTGCGCCTCGAACTCAACGCGCGCACCGCGGCAGCCCAGCAGCGCCTCGCGCGTCAAGCGACCCAGGAGCGCGAACAGGCCGCGCTGGAGACGCAGCGGCTGGAGCTCGAACGGGCCCGCCTCGAACGGGCGGCCGCTCGAGCGCATCCGGATGCCCGCCGCCGACGTGCGCGTCGGCGTGCCCGCGCGGTCTTCACCGTCACGGGCGTGGCCGGCCTCGGTTTCGCGGGAGCCGGCGCGTGGTCGCTGGCCGTCGGGGGCCCCGTGACGCTGCTGTGGGTCGGGTCGACCCTCGCGGTCCTGTCGGCTGTGCTGCTGCACCGCATGTGGCGCGTCGCCGTGCGTGCGGCCGCGCGTCCGGCGGCACCCGCGGTGGCGGAGCGCGTCGCGTCGACGGTGCAGGATGTCGCCCTCGCACCGACGCCGGCACCGACCTGGACGCCCCGCCATCTTCCACGCCCGCTCACGGCCTCGGTCGGATCACGTGCCTCCCTCACGCTCGACGCCGAGGATGCGCGCGCGTCGCTGCGCCGCGCCGCCGTGGACGAGGCGATGCGTGCCGAGGAGGAGCGCCGCCGGCCGGTCGCGCTGCCGGAGCCGGCCGCGCGGGAGAGCCGGCCGGAGTATGGGCGCATGGGCTTCGTGGACGACGCCGAGATCGAAGCCCACGTGCGCGATCTGCTCGCCAGGCGCGCCGCCGGCTGACCGTCGCGTCGGGTCGCTCCCCGTCACCGTGATAGTGTTGCTGAGGTTCACGGGCCTGTGGCGCAGTTGGTAGCGCGCTTCGTTCGCAATGAAGAGGTCAGGGGTTCGAATCCCCTCAGGTCCACCCTTTCCGAGGTTCTCGGTCCGACTGTCGCTTCCGTCGAGTCGAACCGGCCGCGCTACGCTCTTCTCACCCGCTCGGGGCAGAAGGAGCACTCATGGCCGAGACGTCTGGCACCGAAGCGCGTTCGCGCGACATCCGCGACATCGTCGCCGTCGTGCTGCTGTCGACCATGGCCGTGTTGACCGCCTGGTGCGGATTCCAGGCGTCCAAGTGGGGCGGCGAGATGTCGATCGCCTTCAGCCAGGCCTCCAGTGCGCGTGTGCAGGCGACGAACTTCGACGGCCAGGCGCGTGACCAGCGGCAGTTCGATCTGACGGTCTATGCCTCGTGGGTCGAGGCGCAGGCCGCCGGCCAGGAGGAACTCGCCGCGTACATCGCGGAGCGCTTCCAGCCGGAGTTCCGCGTCGCCTTCGACGCGTGGCAGGCGGAGGGTGCAGACGAGGGCGGCCCCTTCGTGCAGGAGGAGTACGTTCCTGCGGGCTCCGTCGAGGCGGCGGAGTACTCCGCCCTCGCCGACGCGAAGTTCGCCGAGGCGCTGGAGAACAATCAGCGGGGCGACAACTACTCCCTGCTGACGGTGCTCTTCGCGCTCGTGCTGTTCCTCACGGCGATGTCGCAGCGCAACATCGCCGCGTGGGCATCGCGCACCTTCCTGGGCCTGGCGATCGTCGTCGGGATCGCGGGCATCGTGATCCTCCTGACCTTCCCGATCAAGGTCTGATCGGCCCGATCCGGCGTCAGACCGGCAGTGCCGGGTCGTCGGCTCGAGCGCGCAGGCGCTCGCCGGCGATCTCCTCCGCCGCGACCAGGGGAGTGATGCCCGAAGCGGCGGCGGCGTCGAACACCCGGCGCATGGTCTCACCCACTCCGGCGACGCGGTCCATGATCTCCGCTCGCGTGCCACGGCTCTTCGCCTCGAGATCGAGGTAGATCACGCCACCGGCGTTGGCGACGAAGTCGGGAGCGTAGAGGATGCCACGCGCCGCGAGCCGGTCGGCTCCGGACCGCGTGGCGAGCGGGTTGTTGGCGGGCCCGCACACGGCGCGCGCGGCGAGGGTGTCGATGACCGAGTCGGTGAGCAGGCCGCCGATGCCGGCGGGTACGAAGACGTCGGCATCGATCAGATGCTCACTTCCCGGTTCGACCCACTGCGCTTCCAGCTGGAGCGCCAGGTCCCGCTTGGCGGGGTTCACATCGGTCACCGTGAGGATGGCTCCCTCGGCGGCCAGCCGGAGGGCCAGACGGCTGCCGACCTGGCCGAGCCCGGAGACGGTGATGCGCCGCTGTGCGATATCCGCGGATCCCGTGCTGCGCTCCAGGGTCGCGCGTATCGCCTCGTACACGCCGATGCTGGTCGGCCCGGCCGGTTCGCCGGAGCCGCCGACGCTGTCGGGCAGGCCGACCACGTGCGTCGTGCGTTCGCTCACCACGAGCATGTCGTCCGTGGTGCTGCCCACGTCCTCCGCCGTGCGGTACCGCCCGCCGAACGACTCGACGACGTCGCCGAGATCGAGGAACGCGTCGCGTCGTCGGCCGGCATCGAGCGCGTCTTCGGACGACAGCGCGATCACGGCCTTGCCGCCGCCGGCATCGAGGCCCGCCGCCGCGTTCTTCAGGGTCATCGCCGACGAGAGCCGGAGCACGTCGCCGAGGGCGTCGCTCCAGTGCGGGTAGCGCCACAGGCGTGCACCGCCGAGGGCGGATCCCAGGGTCGACGAATGGAGGGCGACGGCGACGAACAGGCCGCTGCGCGGGCCCGTGGTCACCTCCACGCGTTCGTGGGTGAAGTCGGGCAGGGGCAGGATGTGCGTCATCGCTCTTCTCTTTCGGCCGGCCTTGTGGGCTGCGCTCAACGGCGTCGCGGCGTTGCGACCCCGTCATCTCATTCTGCCTCCTCCCTCCGTCGGCGGCGAGGGTCGGCGCTACGCTGTGGCCATGGCAGACCTTCCCGCCCGTAGCCAGCTCGTCCGCGACCGCCTGCGCGAGGAGGGGATCGAGGGAGAGATCATCGTCCTCCCGGACGCCGCCTCGACGGCGCCGCTGGCCGCCGCAGCGCTCGGCGTCGAGGTGGGCGCCATCGCCAACAGCCTCGTGTTCTGGAGCGACGACGGTCCGCTCCTGGTCATGACCAGCGGCGCCCACCGCGTGGACACCGCCGCCCTGTCGGAGCGCCTGGCGATCCCCGGAATCACGCGCGCCACGGCGCAGCAGGTGCGTGAGGCCACCGGGCAGGCGATCGGCGGCGTCGCGCCGTGCGGCCATCCGGACCGTCTGCGGACCGTTGTCGACCAGGATCTCGCAGCATTCGACGAGGTCTGGGCGGCGGGCGGCACGCCGCACACCGTCTTCCCGATGACCTTCGATCAGCTCGTGCGGGTGACCGGCGGCACGGTCTGCCGCGTGGACTGACCGCGCCGCCGGCCGGCGTCAGCCCTCGCCGAGGCGGAAACGCAGAGTCTGCGCCCGCCGAGCAGCGCTTCCCCTTTCGCTCCGCAGTCACAATCTGCGGGTCGTCCCGCCCTGGACCCGCATGAAGTGACTGCGGAACGCTTCCTCTTCCGCTCCGCAGTCACAACCTGCGGGTCGTTCCGCCCCGGACCCGCATGGAGTGACTGCGGAGCGACGGAGGACACGACACGGGACCGGCCCACGGGGCGATCGAAGAGACCTGACGACGCTCAGGTCAGCGTGGCACCAGGTGGTCCCACGAGACGGGGTCGACCGCTGCGACGACGGCCCAGTCGTCGGTCTGCCAGGTGAACGTCGCGATCGCGCAGGTCGGCATCCGGTCGATCCGCCCCCGCGAGAGAAGCGCCGCGAGCTCGGTCATCCCGGGATCATGGGCGACGACCATCACATCGTGCGATCCCGACGCGACGGCCGCGGCGAGCAGCTCGTCGGCCGAGGCGCCGTAGAGGTCGGGATCGAGGCGCACCGTCACGCCGAACCGCTCGGCGAACGCTTCGGCCGTCGTGCGCGCGCGAACCGCCGTGCTCGACAGCAGCACGGCGGGATGCACGCCGGCATCGGCGAGACGTTCGGCCATGAGCGGGGCGTCGTGACGGCCGCGCGCATTCAGGGGACGGTCATGGTCGGACCGCACGGAGTCGGACCAGTCGGATTTCGCGTGGCGGGCGATCGTCAGACGGATCATGGGGCCTCCTCGGTCTCTCTTCCGCACCGGATCGGACGTCACGCCGTGACGTACACCCACGCCGTGCGGCCGCTCTCCACGGCCGCTTCGACGCGACGATACAGCGACACTTCGTATTCGTCTGCCGCGTCGATCTCCTCTTCGCTGAGGTACAGCACGACGCCGGTCACCTTGTCGCGGGGGCTCCCGGTCTCCCGGACGATCGGGTGCACGTCCAGGCCGGACAACCCCGCGACCCGCGCGTCGCCGATATCGGCGTAGTCGACGGTGTAGCCGGGGAGCACATCCTCATCCGACCGCGGCACGCGACCGAACGTGTCCAGCTGCACGTCGCGGTGCTGCAGGGTTCCGTAGCTGAACAGCAGCTGGTCTGCACTCACCCGGCCAGCGTAGCGACACTCATCCCAGGATCGCGTGGGCGACGGTGTAGATCGCCACGCCCGCGAGGGCTCCGATGACGGTGCCGTTCAGCCGGATGTACTGCAGGTCTCGACCGACCATCAGCTCGATCTTGCGGGTCGTGTCCTCGGCATCCCACCGCTCGACCGTGTCGGTGATGATCGACGCGATGTCGTGACGGTGACGGTCGACGACGAACACCACGGCGTCGGTGACCCAGGTATCCACGCGGCGTTGCAGGCCGGCATCGGTGCGCAGGCGCTCGCCGATCTGCGCGAGGGCCTCGGCGGCCCGGCGGCGGAGGTCGCTGCGTTCGTCTTCGAGGGCGGTGAGCAGACCGGCCTTCGCTGTCCCCCACGCGTCCGCCGCGAGCGCGCGCACCCGCGGGCTGTCGAACACGGAGGTCTTCGCGTCCTCGAGTCGGCCGATGGTCACCGGGTCGTTCTGGAGGTTGTCGGCCAGGCGCGACAGGTAGCCGTCGATCGCGTGCCGCGCCTGATGGTCGGGATCCGCACGCACCTTGTCGACGAAGGCGACCGCCTCGTTGTAGACGGTGTCATCGACCAGTCGATGGGCGATCTTCGGCACCCACGACGGCAGGCGGCGGGAGACGAGCCCCGAGAAGGCCGAGCGGTTGGCGTGGAGCCATGCCCCGATCGTGTCGACCGCCAGGTCGACGGCGGGGCGGTGCGCGTCGGCGGCGACCACGCGCTCGAGGCGTTCGCCGAGCGGCGGGCCCCAGTCGGGCTCGATGAGGTGCTCACGGGCGAGCGACTCGATGACGTCGCGCACATCGTCGTCGCTGAGCGCCCGCAGCACTCCGGCGGCAGCGGCCGCCGCCTCCGCCGCCACGCGACGGAAGTTCACCGGATCGACGAGCCACTCGCCCACGCGCGACGCGATCGGCGTCGACTCGAGCTTGTCGCGGACGACGTCGGCGCGCAGGAACTCGGTCTCGACGAATTCCCCCAGGGTGCGCCCGATCTCATCCTTGCGCCGAGGGATGATCGCGGTGTGCGGAATCGGGATTCCGAGCGGATGCCGGAACAGGGCGGTCACGGCGAACCAGTCCGCCAGTGCGCCGACCATGCCCCCCTCGGCGGCGGCCCGCACGTAGGAGAGGGCCGGGATGTCGCGCTCGAAGGCGAAGGCGATCGCGAAGACGAGCGCCATCGCCACGAGGGCTCCCGCTGCGACGGCCTTCATCCGCCGCAGGCCCCGCAGGCGCGCGCGGTCGGCGGGACTCAGGTCGGCCGCCCGGATCGATGCCACCTCAGTCCTCGACCGGACCGAGCAGCGCCGTCGCCACCGCCGCGTGCGCGGATTCGGGGTCGGACGGGTGGAACAGGCCGGCCTGCACGTCGCGGGCCAGACGCGACAGCTCGGAGCCGGAGAAGTAGGAGCTCCCGCCGGCGACGAGCATCGCATCGTCGACGATCCGCTTCGCGGAGGTCACCGCGCGATGCTTCACACCGGCCAGCAGCGAGAACCACCGGTCTCCGTGATCGACCTTCGCCTCGACATCGCGGGCGAGCCGGTCGATCTGCGGCGGGAGGGCGTCGTAGGCGAGGGCCATCTCGGCGATCCGCCATCGGATGTCGGGATCCTGCGTGTAGGCCCTGCCGGACTTCTTCGACCGGCGGGCGCCCGCGGTCTCGATCGCGACGTCGATCGCGCGGCGGGCGATGCCGGTGTAGACGGAGGCCAGCAGGATCTCGAACACGCTGAAGATGCCGAACAGCAGCGGATCCGGGCTCGGTCCAGGGGGCAGGCGGCGCACGACCCGATCGGCCGGCGCCCGCGCGCCCTCCAGGCGGGTCGTGCGGGACTGGGTCGCGCGCATCCCGAGCGTGTCCCAATCGTCGGCGACGACGACGCGGCCCGCCGACTCCTCGTCGCGGGGCACGAACGCGAAGACGATGCGCGGCGCGTCCGGCGAGGTCGTGTCGATTCCGTGCAGACCCAGCTGCGTCCAGGCCGGTGCGAGCGAGGTGAAGATCTTGGTTCCGGTGAACGCGTAGCCGCCGTCCTCGCTCGGTGCTGCGGTGGTGTCGCTTCCGAACAGCACGAGGTCGTTGCCGGCTTCGCTGATGCCGAAGGCGAACAGCTCGCCGGCCGCAGCCCCCTCCTGCACGAAGCGGAGGGTCTCCAGTCCCCGATCGGCGGCGACCTTCGCCACGCCGGTCCAGACCAGGTGCATGTTGACCGCCAGGGCGGTCGCGGGAGCCGCCTCCGCCAGACGCTGCTGGAGCCGGGCGACCTCCGCGAGCGTCCGTCCCGATCCGCCGAGCTCGGCCGGGACCAGCGCGGCCAGGTAGCCCGCGGCCCGGAGGTCGGCGAGGTCGTCGTGGGGGAACGTGTTGTCCCGGTCGTGCGTCGCGGCTCGCGAGCGGATGCGCTCGAGGAGCTCGTCGTCCAGATGATCGGCGGGGTCGAACGCGTCGGCAGCCATGTCGCCATTCTGCCCCTCGCACCGCGGCGAGGGGTCGAGGCGGCGGTGCGGTGTGGGTCATGATGATCGCATGTCTCGGCTCACGCGGATGCTGATCCCCGTCTCCCAGCGCCAGTCGATGGGCGATCTGCTGGAAGCGGTGGATCTCTCCCGCGGCGACGGCGCCGCGAAGCGGAGCGGATTCTTCATCATGCTGGTGCTCTCGGGCGTCATCGCCGTCGCCGGGGTGCTGGCCGACTCCACGGCGACCGTGATCGGGGCGATGATCATCGCGCCGCTGGGCACCCCGATCCTCGGGATCGCGGCGGGCATCGTGACCGGTCACCGCGGCCTCGTGGCCCGGTCCTTCCTGTGGGTCCTGTCGGGACTGCTGATCGTCGTGCTCATCGGAGGGGCGCTGTCCACGTTCATCGCGGACCCGGCCGAACTCGACAGCAACTCGCAGATCAGCGGACGCACCTCGCCGCAGCTGCTGGATCTGCTGGCGGCCCTGGCGACCGGGACCGCCGGAGCGTTCGCGATGACGCGGCGCGACCTCAGTGCCGTGCTGCCCGGCGTCGCGATCGCGATCTCGCTCGTGCCGCCCCTCGGGGTCGTCGGGGTGTGCGCCGGTCAAGGGGCATGGGACGAGGCGTTCGGTGCGCTGCTGCTGTTCGCCTCGAACGTCGTGTCGCTCGTGATCGCCGGCAGCATCGTGTTCACGCTCGCCGGCTACGCTCGGGAGCCCGGTGCATCGCAGACGGCGAACCGTCGCCGCTCCTACGTCGTCGTCGCGGTGCTCTCGGCCGTCATCGTGCTGCCGCTGCTGCTGAACACCGCCGTGACGCTCGCCGTCACCCACTGGACGGGCGTGATCCGCGCCGCCGCCGGCTCGTGGCTGTCCGACGATGAGAATGCCCAGGTGCAGGGGGTGACGTGGACCGCGACCTCCGCGACGATCGAGGTCACGACGGAGGACGGCCGCATCCCGCCGCTCGAGCCGCTGCAGAGTGATCTCGAGGAGGCCGTCCCCGGGTTCATCGATGTCGACGTCGTCGTCTCGCCGGCGGTGGAGCACGACGTCCTTCCGCGCTGACCGGCCCCGCGCGCATCCGTGCGCGGCACAATGGCGTCATGATCTCCACCGAGCTCGCCGTCGCGCTCCGCGACGCCGGACTGATCTGGCGGCCCGCGTCGGGTGACCGCTTCCAGCTGAACGAGCCCGAGTTCGAGGCGGATGTCTTCACGGTCAGCGAGATGACCGTCGAGCCGCGCGAGTACCCGACCGGGCGCATCCTCGCCTTCAACGGCACGACCGAGTGGGCCCTCGACTCCGTCGCTCTCGAAGACGCGCTGTGGCTTCCGCACGAGGCGCAGCTGCGGGAGATGCTGCGGGGAACCTTCCGGAGCCTGCGACGGCTGCCCGACACGCACGAGGTCGAAGTCCGCATCGCCGAGGAGGACCTGGTGTTCGAGCACCCGGAGCCGTGCGACGCCTACGCCCTGGCGGTGCTCGAACTGCTGCGCCGCGTGGCCTGAACGGACCGTCAGAGGATCGTGGAGACGGGCTCGGTGTCCGGAAGAGGCGACGCGTCGCGGCCGCGCAGATCCGGGAACCCGCGCACGAAGACGACCGCGACCACGACGCCGACCACCGCGAAGGCGGCCGCGGCGACGTAGGCGCCCTGAGGGCCGACACCGTCGATGAGGAAGCCGGCGACGGCGGAGCCGGCCGCGGCGCCGATCAGCTGACCGGTGCCGATCCATCCGTACGCCTCGGCGGTGTCGCTGAACTTCACGCTCACGGAGGTCATGGCGAACATGACGGCGAACGCCGGCGCGATTCCGGCTCCGGCCAGCAGGAGGGTGCCGCCCAGCCACCACACGTCGAGGGAGATCATCGTGAGAGCCAGCCCCGCGGCGACGATCGCGAGCCGACGGGCCATGGCCCAGCGCCCGATCGGCAGGTGCCCGAAGCCCAGCCCGCCGGCCAGGCTGCCGATGGCGAACACGGCGAGCACGAGACCCGCCTCGAGGCCGCTGTGACCGAAGGTCGCCACGACGCCGGCCTCGACGGCCGCGCACGCGCCGATGAGGAGGAAGCCGGTGACGGTCGCGAGCACCACGGGAGGCTTGGTCAGCACGATGCCGAGGCGACGACGGCTGCGGGGGATGCGCACGCGACCGAGCTCGGGTGAGGAGATGAACCACGCACCGCCGCCGACGAGGATCACCACGACCAGCAGCAGGCCCTCGACGGTGCCGACCTGGGTGGAGACGAAGGTGATGACCACCGGGGCGAAGATCCAGATGATCTCCTGCAGCGATGCATCCAGCGAGAAGAGCGGGGTCAGCTGTCGCGAGTTGACCATCTTGGGATAGATGGTGCGCACCGCCGACTGCACCGGGGGCGTCGCGAGGCCGGAGAGCAGGCCGAGGGCCATGTAGGCGGGCACGGCCATCTCGACGAGGGCGATCGTGGCGATGGATGCGGCGCACACCACGAGGGTGAGGGTGAGGACGCGTCGCATGCCCCAGCGCCCCATCCAGCGGCTGGTGACGGGGCCGGCGACGCCCTGGCCGATGGATGCCGCCGCGAGCACGAGACCGGCGGCCCCGTAGGAGTCGGTCACCTGCTCGACGTGGAGGAGGAGTGCGAGGCTCGCCATGCCGTTGGGGAACCGCGCCGTCAGCTGCGCGGCGATGATGCGCGCCACGCCCGGTGTGCGCAGCAGTTCCCGGTATCCCGCCACGGATAAACGATACGCGCTGCCGGTCGCCCTCCCGTCGTCGGAACGGCGCACGGGCTCGGGCGACACGCCGGGCGGGTTCTCCACAGCCTGTGGGATGTCGGAGGCGCCGATTAGCGTGCGAGCTGTGGATGGCGCCGAAGGCGCGCTCCGATTCGGGCGGGAATCTGCGGTTCTCGACCGCTCGACGTGCTCGTCGGGCTGTGGATGAAACGGTGGAGAACCTGTGGTGGGGGTGTTGATGACGAAGGAAAATCACACCGATGTAACTACTATCCCTTGTGGTGCTATCCAATGTCGGTACCCATATGTAGTATTGAGGTCCCGGTGGGGCGCCGCCGGCGACATCACCGGATGTGAGGGGAGAAAAGGGTAAGAATGGCGATCACGGTCTACACCAAGCCGTCCTGCGTGCAGTGCACCGCGACCTATCGGGCACTGGATTCCAAGGGCATCGAATACGAGGTTCTCGACCTGTCGGAGGACCCTTCGGCCCTCGAGCAGGTGAAGGCGCTGGGCTACCTCCAGGCGCCGGTCGTCATCACCGATGAGGACCACTGGTCGGGCTTCCGTCCCGACAAGATCGACGAGCTCGCCGGCCGTCTGGTCTGACCCGTGGCAACCGCCGTCGCAGATCGGCGCGGCGCGGTTGCCGACCGGGCCGCCGCGCCCCTGCTCGTCTACTTCTCGAGCGTGTCGGGAAACACGACGCGCTTCGTCGAGAAGCTGGGCATGCGGGCGATGCGCATCCCTCTCCATTCCTCGGAGGCCTCACCGCACATCGAGGAGCCGTACGTTCTGATCACCCCCACGTACGGGGGAGGCCAGGGCCGCGGCGAGGAGAAGGGAGCCGTCCCGAAGCAGGTCATCCGGTTCCTCAACGACGAGGGCAACCGCGGGTGGCTTCGGGGCGTCATCTCCACCGGGAACACCAACTTCGGTGAGCACTTCGGGCTCGCCGGTGACATCATCAGCCGCAAGTGCCGCGTGCCGCACTTGTATCGCATAGAGCTCTTCGGCACGCCAGAGGACATCGATCGCGTCAGCGAGGGATTGGAACGATGGTGGAAGCAGCACTGACCGAGACCGACTTCAAGAGCAACCCGCGGTTCGAGGGGCAGGATTATCACTCCCTCAACGCGATGCTGAACCTGTACGACGCCGACGGGAACATCCAGTTCGACGCGGACAAGCGTGCCGCGCGGGAGTACTTCCTGCAGCATGTCAACCAGAACACCGTGTTCTTCCACTCCCTCAAGGAGCGGCTGGACTACCTGGTCGACAAGGAGTACTACGAGGGCTCCGTGCTCGAGAAGTACCCGTTCGAGTTCATCCAGCAGCTCAACGATCTCGCCTACGCGCGCAAGTTCCGGTTCGAGACCTTCCTGGGTGCGTTCAAGTACTACACGAGCTACACGCTGAAGACCTTCGACGGCAAGCGCTACCTCGAACGCTTCGAAGACCGCGTCGTGATGACCGCCCTCGGTCTGGCCGACGGCGACCAGAAGCTGGCCACGGAGCTGGTCGAGGAGATCATCGCCGGTCGCTTCCAGCCCGCCACGCCCACCTTCCTCAACACCGGCAAGGCGCAGCGCGGTGAACTCGTCTCGTGCTTCCTGCTGCGCATCGAAGACAACATGGAGTCGATCGCCCGCGGCATCAACTCGGCTCTGCAGCTGTCCAAGCGCGGCGGCGGCGTGGCACTGCTGCTGTCGAACATCCGCGAGGCCGGCGCACCGATCAAGCAGATCGAGAACCAGTCCAGCGGCATCATCCCCGTCATGAAGCTGCTCGAAGACAGCTTCAGCTACGCCAACCAGCTCGGGGCTCGTCAGGGTGCCGGTGCGGTCTACCTCAACGCCCACCACCCCGACATCATGCGGTTCCTCGACACCAAGCGTGAGAACGCCGACGAGAAGATCCGCATCAAGACGCTGTCGCTGGGTGTGGTCGTGCCGGACATCACGTTCGAGCTCGCCAAGAACGGCGAGGACATGTACCTCTTCTCGCCCTACGACGTCGAGCGCGTCTACGGGGTGCCCTTCGGTGACATCTCGGTCACCGAGAAGTACCGCGAGATGGTCGACGATCCGCGCATCAAGAAGACGAAGATCAACGCGCGCGAGTTCTTCCAGACGATCGCCGAGATCCAGTTCGAGTCCGGCTACCCGTACATCATGTTCGAGGACACGGTGAACAAGGCCAACCCGATCAAGGGTCGGATCAACATGTCCAACCTGTGCTCGGAGATCCTTCAGGTCAACACCCCGACGACCTACAACGACGATCTGTCGTACGACCAGATCGGCAAGGACATCTCCTGCAACCTGGGGTCGATGAACATCGCCCTGGCGATGGACGGGGGTGACCTCGGCAAGACCGTCGACACCGCGATCCGCGCGCTCACGGCCGTCAGCGACCAGAGCCACATCCGCTCCGTCCGTTCGATCGAGGACGGCAACGACCGCTCGCACGCGATCGGTCTGGGGCAGATGAACCTGCACGGCTACCTCGCCCGCGAGCACGTCCACTACGGGTCCGACGAGGGCCTGGACTTCACGAACATCTACTTCTACACGGTGCTCTTCCACGCGCTGAGTGCGTCGAACGCCATCGCCAAGGAGCGGGGAACGACCTTCGACGGATTCCGTGACTCGACCTACGCGTCGGGAGAGTTCTTCGACAAGTACACCGAGCAGGAGTGGGCTCCGCAGACCGAGAAGGTCAAGGAGCTGTTCGCGGGCATGTCGATCCCCACGCAGGACGACTGGCGGGCCCTGAAGGCCAGCGTCATGGAGCACGGGATCTACAACCAGAACCTGCAGGCGGTGCCGCCGACCGGGTCGATCTCGTACATCAACAACTCCACGTCGTCCATCCACCCGATCGCGTCGAAGATCGAGATCCGCAAGGAAGGCAAGCTCGGACGCGTCTATTACCCGGCGCCGTTCATGACGAACGACAACCTGGAGTACTACCAGGACGCGTACGAGATCGGCTACGAGAAGGTCATCGACACGTACGCCGCCGCCACCCAGCACGTCGACCAGGGCCTGTCGCTGACACTGTTCTTCAAGGACACCGTCACCACCCGCGACATCAATAAGGCTCAGATCTACGCGTGGCGCAAGGGGATCAAGACGATCTACTACATCCGCCTGCGCCAGCTCGCGCTCGAGGGCACGGAGCTCGACACCTGCGTCAGCTGCACGCTCTGACAGGACGTCCGCATGATCGCCAGCCCGGATGGCGCGCACGCCAACTGGCCCTTCATGGGGTCGATCTATGGCGTCAGCGAACGGGGATCGTCCGAGGTTCGATACGTCGGTCTGACGACGAAGCTCGTGAGTCGCAGAAGGATCGAGCACTGGAAGTCGGCGGAAGCCGGCCGAAGGACTCCCTTCGCAGACTGGCTCCGGTCCAGGCGCGATCGTGAGGTGGTCGTCTTTCGTTCGTTGGAGGTGATCATGGGGACTGAGTTGAGTGAACTCGGTAACGCTGAGCAGCGGTGGATCTCGCACTTCCGCGCGTCCGGCCATCGACTCCTGAACGTGACGGACGGTGGCCTGGGCCCAAGGGGGTACGTCTGGACGGTGGAGCAGCGGGCTGCTGCGAGCCTGCGGAGCAAGGGGCGAAAGCACCCCAACCCGCTGCGCGGTGAGGACAACCCGATGTGGGGTCGGCGACACAGCGACGAACAGAAGGCGATCTGGTCAGAGCTCCGGCGTGGATCCATCACAGGCGAGAAGAACCCGAATTGGAATCGCCGCGGGGCGGATCATCCGTCGTTCGGTCGTACGTGGACGGATGAGCAGCGTGAGCGCCTCTCGGCGTCGCGCCGAGGAGAGAAGAATCCCAACTTCGGCAAGACGGCGAGCGAGGAGACACGGGCCAAGATGTCGGCGGCGCGTCGCGGCCGCCCAATGCCCTCGAGTGTGCGCAGCGCCCACACGAGACATCACACCAACAAAGGAATCGTCTCGGAAACATGCCGGCACTGCCGAGACGACCAGTTGAACAGCAATTCAGAGGAATGACGACATGACGGAAAAGCTCAAGCTCCTGAACGAGGTCCAGGCGATCAACTGGAACCGCATCCAGGACGACAAGGACCTCGAGGTGTGGAACCGCCTCGTGAACAACTTCTGGCTTCCCGAGAAGGTGCCGCTGTCCAACGACATCCAGTCGTGGAACACGCTCACCCCCGAGGAGCAGACGCTGACGATGCGGGTGTTCACCGGCCTCACCCTCCTGGACACGATCCAGGGGACGGTCGGGGCGGTGTCGCTGATCCCCGACGCGCTCACCCCGCACGAGGAGGCCGTCTACACGAATATCGCGTTCATGGAGTCGGTGCACGCCAAGAGCTACTCCTCGATCTTCTCGACGCTGTGCTCGACGAAGGAGATCGACGAGGCGTTCCGGTGGTCGATCGAGAACCCGAACCTTCAGAAGAAGGCTCAGATCGTCATGGAGTACTACCGTGGCGACGAGCCGCTGAAGCGCAAGGTGGCCTCGACGCTGCTGGAGTCCTTCCTCTTCTACTCCGGCTTCTACCTGCCCATGCACTGGTCGTCGCGGGCGAAGCTCACCAACACCGCCGACCTCATCCGCCTCATCATCCGCGACGAGGCCGTGCACGGCTACTACATCGGCTACAAGTTCCAGAAGGGACTCGAGAAGGTCGACGAGGCCTCCCGGCAGGACATCAAGGACTACACGTTTTCGCTGCTGTACGAGCTCTACGACAACGAGGTGCAGTACACGCAGGACCTCTACGACGGCGTCGGCCTCACCGAAGACGTCAAGAAGTTTCTGCACTACAACGCCAACAAGGCGCTGATGAACCTCGGGTACGAGGCGATGTTCCCGTCGAGCGTCACCGACGTGAACGCAGCCATTCTGTCGGCCCTGTCGCCGAACGCCGACGAGAACCACGACTTCTTCTCGGGGTCGGGCTCGTCGTACGTCATCGGCAAAGCCGAGGCGACCGAAGACGAGGACTGGGACTTCTAGCTCCCAGATTTGGTGACAGCCCGTAGGGGCTGGTGAGGGGCTCGGAACTGCAGGTTTCTGCAGGCCGGGCCCCTTTTCGTGCCCTCTGTCAACGAGACAGAGGAGGACACAGATGAACACCAGTACCCGTTCCGTGGGGCATGACGGGGGCACGAACGCACCTGAGACATGGGTGAGGGGGTGCCTGCCGAGCGGAAAACAGGTTCGGCATGCCCCTGATGTCGTGCCCCAGCGTGCCCCACAAGATGCTCTGAACGGCCCGAGATCCGCGAGATTCTGCGGGTTTTGCCGCCTTTGCTCCGCAGGGGGCACGAGGGGGCACAACCGCCCGCGAGAGTCCAATAGAGTCCACGGGAGAGCATCATGAGCACTCAGGAAAGAGAGAAATCCGCCAAGAAGCGCGAGGCATGGGGGCGGCTGCGGAAGCTTCCGTCGGGGCGCTGGCAAGCCCGCTATCCAGGACCGGACGGCGAGATGCACACGGCCCGCACGGACGACGACAAACCGTTGACGTTTATGACGAAGACCGATGCGCGGACGTGGCTCGCCGGAGTGCACACGAAGATCGCGCGCGAGCTGTGGGAGCCCCCGGCGGTACTCGCCGCGCGGCTGCGGGCGGAGGCCGAAGCAGACGAAGCCCGGTCGATCGGCTTCGCAGAATATTCCGAGCGCTGGATCGAGATGATCCGCACGCGACCGGGGCGCAGCGGTAAGAGGCGCGCGGCAGGAACCGTTCGTTCCTACCAGAGCAAGGTCACCGGATACCTTGTTCCTGAGTTCGGAGACACGCCTATCCGTGATATCGATGTGACTCGAATCAACGAGATGACCGACCGCTTGGACAAGATCCCATCGCCGCTCAATCCCAAGTCGAAGTTCAACTGCATTACGCAGCCGGTGCTGATCGTCTTGATGATGATCCTGCGCCAGGCCGCGCGAGACAGCATCATCTCGGCCGCGCCAAACATCTCGATTCCGAAACAGACCTCGGTGCGACACGATGCAGACCATGACCCCGATGAGGACGTGGCGGGTCTGTCCGATAAACGGTGGATCTGGTCGGGCGGTCACTAGTTGATTCGGCCTTCGAAGGCGATAGCGAACGCGTTCAGCGCGGGCTTCCACCTCGTCGCCCAGCGTGCCCTGCCTCGACCTGTGGGGTCAAGTGAGCGGGTCACGAGGTAGAGACACTTCAGTGCGGCGGCATCGTTCGGGAAGTGCCCGCGGGCGCGCACCGCGCGCCGGTATCTCGCGTTGAGCGACTCGATCGCGTTCGTCGAGCAGATGATGCGGCGGATCTCGACGACCCAGTCCAGGAACGGCACGAACTCGGCCCACGCGTTCTGCCACAGTTTGCTGATCGCCGGGTACTGCTGCCCCCACTTCGTGTCGAACTCGCGGAACCGTTCCGCCGCGGCGGCCTCGGTCGGGGCGGTGTACACGGGGCGGAGGTCTTTGCCCATCTCTTCCCAGTAGTGCCGGGACGCGAACCGGAACGTGTTCCGGATCAGGTGGATGATGCAGGTCTGCACCGTCGCGAGCGGCCAGGCCGTGTTGATCGATTCCGGCAACCCCTTGAGCCCGTCGCAGACGACGATGCACACGTCCTCGGCGCCGCGGTTCTTGATCTCGGTGAGTACGCCGAGCCAGAACTTCGCGCCCTCGCCGCCGTCGCCGGCCCAGATCCCGAGGATGTCCCTCTCGCCGTTCACGGTGACGCCCACGGCGAGATAGAACGGTTTGTTGCGCACCTGCCCGTCTCGGACCTTCACGACCAGCGCGTCGATGAACACCACCGGGTAGACGCGATCCAGCGGCCGGTTCGCCCACTCGGTCATCTCGTCGATCACCTTGTCCGTGATCCTCGAGATCGTGTCCTTCGACACGGAGGCGCCGTAGACGTCGGTGAAGTGCGCGGCGACCTCCCCGGTCGTCAGCCCGCGCGCGGTCAACGACAACACGATCTCGTCGACCCCGGTCAGCCGCCGCTGTCGCTTCTTCACGATCTTCGGTTCGAATGACCCGTCCCGATCCCTGGGCACGTCGATCTGCACCGCGCCGACTTCGGTGAGCACCGTCTTCGATCTCGTGCCGTTGCGGGCATTGTCGGTGACGCCGTTGCCGTGCTTCTCGTATCCGAGGTGCTCGGTCATCTCCGCCTCGAGCGCGGTCTCCAGCACCCGTTTGGTCAGCCCGTTCAACAACCCGTCGGGGCCGACGAGGTCGACTCCCTGTTCCTTCGCCTGCTTCAACAGCTGCTCCGCGAGCTGCTGCTCGTCGATGATCGCTCCCGTCACAGGATCGATCATCTCGATGACATCGGTCATCGCCCTTCCTTTCGGTCAGGCCCGACCAGATCCACCGTTAATCAGACACTCCCGGTTTTCAGTCAACCACTCCGGCAGCGTAAGGACCCCGCTCCCGTAAAGCATCATTGATCCAGCGGTTGTACTAGCGTGGGTGCCGAGGTGAGCGATGACGGGTGCACGGACCAGGGAGTGGGGCGAGCTCGAGCGTGAGCTGCTGCGGCTGCTGCGGGGGCAGGAGGAACCTCTTAGTGCTCGCCAGTTGCAGGAGTTGTTCTCGGGGCCTGTGCCTGCGTACACGACGTTGATGACCGCACTGACCCGGCTGGAGCGCAAGGGTCAAGTGCTGCGCATCGAGCAGTCGCCTAGGAAGGTGCGTTTTTCGGTACCGCGACCGGATGGCAAGGACGCGTGCGCGTCGATGATCTCCACCCTCGACCAGGCGGAGGATCGGAAGGCAGCGTTGCTGGCATTCGCGGGCAACCTGGACGCGCAGGACATCGCGCTGTTGCGGTCGGTGTTCCCTGACACGGGCCGTCCGCGGTGACAGGCGAAGGCCTGTTGCTTTTCGTGGCAGCGTGCGCGGGCGCCGCGGTGCTGACGGCGGTGTTGAGCCCGCTGGTGCTGACGGTGGGACGGTGGCAGTTGCTGCACCCGCGGGCGGCGCTGACCGCGTGGTTCGTAGCATTCTTCCTCGGGCTGAGTCTGGCCGCCGCCGCAGTGATGGGCAGTGTCGTGGCGGCCGTGACCGTCTCGGAGGTGGCCTCGCACGGTCAGGCTGTGCTGGTGACGGCGAGCGGGTGGCTGGGCCTGGGGGCTTTCGGGGCGGTGATCGCGTTCGTGGCCACGTCGGCTGCGGCATCGACCGGCGTCGGACAGTCAAGTCAGGTGGCGGCGGCGGTGGCCCGATCGCGGGAGGAGCGGGACGGGTTCACCCTGGTACGGTTCCGCGGCGACCAGCTCATCGCGTGCGCTGTCCCCGGGAAGCACCCGGAGATTCTCCTCTCCACGGCGATGGAGGAGACGCTCACGGTATCGCAGCTGCAGGCGGTCCTCGCGCATGAGTACGCGCATCTGCGGCAACGGCACGGGTGGGCGGTCCGGATCGCGCAGATCAATGCGTTGTGCCTGTCCCGCGTCCGGCCGGGGCGCGCACTGCAGCGAGCGACCGTGCTGCTGATCGAGTTGGCCGCGGATGACGCGGCCGCCCGGCAGGCCGGCGCTGCTCATCTTGCCAACGCGCTGACCGTCCTCGCGAACGCGGCCGGTGATGAGAGTATGCACCTGCGTGCCGTCCGCCTCACTGCTCGCCGCTGGCCGTCCGCGGCGCGTCGGCGGTTGCCGCAGGCGATTCGGATCCTCCCCACGTGACGGAGGGCACCGCAGATCGCATCGAACAGCTCCGGACAGTGGCAGGGCTCGGGACTCCCCATCGGTGACGTCGTCGCGCAGACGTCCAGACAAGCACTGAGGCGGGCGCGACTGCCCGTAACTCACCCTCGCGTCGCCGGTTCCAGTGAGAACGCCCGTCGAATCCCCCTGGCTCCACGGGTCGTCCTGACCAAGCGATCTTGGACATCTTGTAGAGTTAGGGGGGCGTGTGACGGGAGGATGTAATGGGTATAGATGAGTCCGAGTTCGTGGTGAACGGGATGACCTGCGCGCACTGCGAGCAGGCGCTGCGGACGGCACTGAGCGAGGTGCCGGGGGTCGTCCGGGTGGAAGCGGATGCCACGTCCGGCCGGGTCCGGCTGCAGCAGACGGGCCCGGTGGCACACGCCGCCGTCGAATCGGCGGTCACGGAGGCCGGCTACTCGGTGCTCTCATGGGCGACCGACCGGTTGTGACCGTCGCACCTCCGCCCGTACCCGGCGTCGCACCGGTGTCCGACCCCCCGGTCAGACGCCTCGGCCGGTGGCCGCTGGTCCTGCTCACCGTCTTCGTGGTGATGTTGTCGGTGGCGCCGGCGGTGGTGACCACGATCCTCGCCGGTGAGGCTCCGTACGACCGGATCTTCGTCAGCTTCCCGGGTCTGGATGTGGCGATCTCCACCGCGGCCGGGCAGGGGGTCGCGGACCTGTCCTCGACCGTCACGGTCGGTGCGGTGTTGTGGATTCTGTTCTTCCGCAACGTGCGCGGGCGGGATGCGTCCCGGATGGCCGGGTCGGTCGAGCTGACGGTGCTGCAGGTCGCGTCGGCGGCGTGGGCAACATCGGCCGGCGCGATGATCGTCTTGGAGATGCTGGACAGCAGCGGCATCCCGTTCTCCCGACTCGGCGAGCCGGGGGCGATGTCGTTCCTGTATGACGCGAGCGCGTTCCCGCGAGCGTGGACGGTCGCGTTCGTCGCGGCGATGGTGACGTTCGGGGCGAGCATGTTCACCGAACGGTGGACGGGGCTACTGATCCCGTTGTGGGCGTCCGTGTTCGGGGTGCTCGCACCGGTGGCGGTCGGACAGATCCTGGTCGGCCCGAACCACGACTTCGGCAGCGACGCGGGCATCTACCAGACGCTGCTGACCAGTGCGGCGTTCGGGCTGCTGCTGGTCGGCGCGGCCCGGGTCCTGACCGGTCGGCTCATCGACCCGTTGATTCTGTGGCGGCTAGGAAAGACACTGGCGGTGCTGCTGCCGGTCATCGTGGCCAGCGACCTGCTGCTGGCGTGGTTCAAGCTCGCCGGAACCGGGCTGCTAGAGTCGGTCACCGGCTGGCAGATCCTTATTCGGGGTCTCTTCCTGCTGGGCGTGGTGTCCATCACCGCGACCGGATGGGTGTGGGGGCGGCGCGGACGGTTGACCGCGCACCGGATCACCGGGCTGCTAGTGGTAACGACGGTCATGATCGGCGGATGGCTCGGTGTGACCACTGCGATGACCCGGATCCCGCCGCCGCAGTATTTCGCGCCGACGAGCATCTCGCAGGTGTTCCTCGGGTTCGAGGTCCTCGACCCGCCGACAGCGCTGGTGCTGTTCACGCAGTGGCGGCCGAACATCCTGTTCCTCGTCGCCGCGATCGCCGCGGTGACGGTGTACCTGTGGGCGGTGCGGCGTGTGCGGCTACGTGGCGACGCATGGCCGGCGGGGCGGACGGCCGCCTGGGTCGCCGGGTGGGCGGTGGTGGTCTTCGTTACCAGCTCGGGGTTCGGGAAGTACTCCGCCCCGGACTTCGGGGTGCACATGATCGTGCACATGAGCCTGAACATGGCCGCCCCGATCCTGTTGGTCCTCGGCGGGGTGATCACGCTGCTGCTGCGCGCGACCCGCTCCGACCCCGCCCGGCCGGTGGGAATGCACGATTGGATCACGTGGGTGCTGCACTGGCCGGTGCTGCGGTTCGTGTTCAACCCGCTGATCGTGTTCATTCTGTTCGTCGGCTCCTACTACGGCCTGTACTTCACCGGCATCTTCGGGGAGTTCATGCGTTTCCATTGGGCGCATCAGCTGATGAACGTGCACTTCCTGATCGCCGGGTACCTGTTCTACGCGCTCGTGATCGGCGTCGACCGGCCACCGCGGCCACTGCCCCACATCGGCAAGCTCGGGTTCGTGCTCGCCGCGATGCCGTTCCACGCGTTCTTCGGGGTGATCCTGATGACCGGGAACATGCTGATCGCCGAGGACTTCTACCGCTATTTCGGGTTGCCCTGGTCGGACCTGCCCGCCGCGCAGTACTTCGCAGGCGGGGTCGCGTGGGCGGGGGGTGAGATCCCGCTGCTGCTGGTCATCATCGCCCTGGGCATCCAATGGTCCAGGCAGGATGCGAAGGACGCCCGCCGGAAGGATCGGCATCTGGACACCGGCCGCGACGACGAGTTCGACCAGTACAACCGGATGCTCGAGCAGCTGGCCGCGCGCGGTGTCGCGCGGCCAGCGCCCCGAACCGTGGAGGAGAACGACACATGACCACCACGACCACCACGCCGGTGCTGGAGGCGGTGCAGCTAGATGTGTCCGGGATGACCTGCGCGGCCTGCGCGGGCCGGGTCGAGCGTGCACTGAACGGCCTGGACGGGGTGAGCGCAAGCGTGAACTACGCCACCGAACGCGCCCTCGTCACAGGACTCTCCCCGGACCGGGTCGACGAGGCGGTCCGGCGGGTAGAAAAGGCCGGGTACGGGGCGCACCCGCACGATGACGCGGACGACGCCTGGTCGCGGCGCGCCACCGAGGTGCGGATCAGCTCACTGCGACGTCGTCTGCTCGTCTCGGCGATCCTCACCGTCCCCCTGATGGACATCACCATCGTCCTGGCCCTGGTGCCGGGGTGGCGGTTCCCAGGATGGGAATGGGTGTGCGTGCTGTTGGCGCTGCCGATCGTGGGCTGGGCGGCCTGGCCCTTCCACAAGGCGACCCTGCGCAACCTGCGCCACGGCACGGTCAGCATGGACACCCTCGTCTCACTCGGCATCGCCGCATCTTTCGGGTGGGCGGTCGCCACCCTGCTGTTCGGCCTCGGTCAAGGGGGCGCCGGGTACTGGCTCGGGTTCGGGGTGACCCCGGAGGGCGCCAACTCCATCTATCTCGATGTCGCCGCCGGGATGACCACCTTCCAGCTCGCCGGCCGCTACTTCGAGACCCGCTCCCGACGCAAAGCCGGCGACGTGCTCGGCGCGCTGAACCAGCTCGCCGCCACCCACGTCCGCATCCGCACCGACAACACCGAGGAGATCCAGCCGGCGACCGCGCTGCGCGCCGGGGACGTGTTCGTGGTGCTCCCGGGAGAGACCATCCCCGCGGACGGCCTGATCATCGCAGGGGCGGCGGCCGTGGACACCAGCATGCTCACCGGCGAACCCGTCCCCGCCGACCTGACACCGGGAGATGCGGTGGTCGGCGGCACGATCAGCACGGACGGACGGCTGGAGGTGCGGGCGACCTCCGTGGGCGCGCACACTCAACTCGCGCAGATGGCGGCACTCGCGGAGCAGGCTCAGGCCCGCAAAGCCCGGGTGCAGACCCTCGTCGACAAGGTCACCAGCTACTTCGTGCCCGCCGTGATCGTCCTGGCCGTCCTCGTCGCCGCCGGGTGGATGATCGCCGGGACGTCGTTCGAGCAGGCCTTCGGGATCGGGATCTCGGTGCTCATCATCGCCTGCCCCTGTGCCCTCGGGCTCGCGACACCGACCGCGCTGATGGTCGGCATCGGCCGGGGCGCGACACTGGGCATCCTCGTCAAAGGCCAGGACGCGCTTGAAGCCAGCGGCACCATCACCACCGTCGTCCTAGACAAGACAGGGACCCTCACCACCGGGGCGATGACCGCCCACCACCTCGCCCCCGTGGACGGCGTCACCGAACAGGAACTCCTCGGCGTCGCCGCAGCCATCGAACGCGGCTCCGAGCACATCATCGCCCGCGCCATCCTCACCGCTGCGGAGAACCAGGGCATCGAGATCGCCCCCGTGACCGGATTCACCACCCACCCCGGGCGCGGCGCCTCCGGACAGCTCCACGGCGAGCAGATCCTCGTCGGCAGCCGGACGTTCCTCCTCGACCACGCCATCGACGTGCCCGCCGAGCCAGACACCGCCGAGAACACCGACGACGGTGCGGGTCAAGCCGCGGAGACATCCGTGCTCGTGGCACGCGGCGGCGTGCTCCTGGGGCGGATCGGGCTGCGGGACACGATCAAACGCGACGCCCGCACCGCGGTCGCCGCGCTGCACGCCCAAGGTTTGAAGACCGTCCTGCTCACCGGAGACACCCCCGCCGCGGCCGCGAGCGTCGCCGCCCGCCTCGGCATCGACACAGTGCTCGCCGGGGTGCTGCCCGCCGAGAAGGCCGACGCGATCCGCAGCCTGCAGGAGAACGGCGCCCGGGTCGCAATGGTCGGCGATGGCATCAACGACGCCGTCGCCCTCGCCGCCGCCGACCTCGGACTCGCCATGGTCTCCGGCTCCGACATCGCCCTGAAATCCGCCGACATCATCCTCGTCCGCGACGACCTCGCCGTCATCCCCGACGCCATCGGCCTGTCCCGTCGCACCCTACGCACCATCAAGACCAACCTCGGCTGGGCATTCGGATACAACATCGCCGCGATCCCGATCGCCGCCGCCGGACTGCTCAACCCGCTCATCGCCGCCGGCGCGATGGCGCTCTCCTCCGTCCTGGTGGTCTACAACAGTCTCCGGCTGCAGAACTTCCGCCGCACCCCTCGCCGCTGAGCGACCCCCTCGACGTTCGAGAACGACTACAACTTGTAGTAGTCTTTGGGTGTGATCGCTGCTCCGTGGAACATCATCCTGACCATCGCTTTCGTGTTCACCGGCCTGGTCTGCCTGATCGACCTCGCACCCCGGCTGACGAGGACGCGTCGGAAGGGAAAGCCGTTCGACGGGGAGATCCTGGTCGACATCAACCACATCCTGATGTCGGCCGCGATGATCTGGATGTCCTGGTCGATGGAGTCCGAGCTCGCACTCTGGGTGCAGGTCGGGGTTTTCGCGGTGCTCACCCTCGCCCTCGTGCCTTTTCCGGTCCGCGCCCGTACCGCCACAGGGCGCGTCGACCTGGTGGGGCACCTCACCCTGAACGCCGCGATGATCTGGATGCTCGCCGCAATGCCGCTGCTCATGGCCGACATGCACATGCCCATGGATGTGGGTGACGGCGACGCGATGGGCATGGACGGTCAGATGCCGATGGGTGACGCCGCCCCGATGATGATGGGCACCCCGATGTGGGTCGACGTCGTCAACGTTGTCTTCGTCGCGCTCAGCGCCGCGACCATGCTGTGGTGGCTCTTCCGGCTGATCCGTAGTGGCCACCACCGCCTGCACGCCACCTGCCATGCCGTGATGGCTGCCGGCATGGGCGTCATGCTCGTGCTGATGAACGGCTGACCCCGCCGGTCACGTCGCTCGAATCCCCCGACGGCGCAGGCTTCATCTCACGGAGTCTGTTGCGTCCGGCCAGCCCCGCGGCTTCTATCTCCGCTTGGTCGGTCGGGAGGACTCGTCAACGAACGTCGGAGCGGTGCGCATCGTCTCGCGAGGCGGATCGCCCGGAGGACGTCGAGCGACGGGCGGGAAGGTGGGTCATCGCCCGCTCGAGCGGGCCACGCCCGAACAGTAGCGCCCAGACGGTGCGGCCCGTGACGGTTGCGATGGTCAAGGGCCAGAACGGGGCCATGTCACGGAACGCGGCGAGATCGCCGGTGGTGCCCACGCCGATGCTGGCGATCACGGCCCACAGGAGCAGCTGCGCGATGTAGGCGGTCAGCGGCATGCTGCCGGTGGCCCGCAGCGGCAGGGTGATCCAGATCAGTGGTGTGCGACAGGCGAGTAGACAGACACTGATCGCGGCGATGGCGAACCCACCGGAACCGATCACCTCGAGAAGCCCGCTGGAGTGAGGCTCGGCCGTCCACAGCACGTCCCAGAACGCCCCGTCGTCGGGGACGTCCCGCGTGCCGGAGACGGCGTCGAGGCCGTACCCAAGGACCGCGAGAGCTGTGCCGGCACCGAGCATGGCCAGCTGGGTGCGCAGCCGGCGAATGTCGGTGCGGGCGAGCCCGAGCCCGGCGAGCACGAACGCGATCCAGACCGGGAACGGGTAGTACCAACCGAGCAGCCAGGCCGCCATGCGACCGCTGCCGGTCTCCCACCACGGGAACGCGTCGACCCATGCCTGCAGGAAAGGGGTGAGAAGCGCGATCCCTCCCGCGGCGAGCAGCACCTGTCGCGGGCTGAGCGAGAGAAATGGCAGCGCGAGCAGGAAAAGGATCGCGTAAGCGGGCAGGATGATGTAGACCGGGACCCCGAGGCCGAGGAGGACGACACCGATCAGCCAGAGCAGCAGTGACCGGTAGACCAGTCGTGCTCGCAGCGTCGGCAGTTCCGAGGAGGTAGGTCGCCGGGTCCCGCCGGCCATCAGCCCCAGGGAGACACCGGCGAGTGTGGCGAACAGGATCGAGGAGCGATCCTGCACGATGCCCGTCCAGGTTCCCGGATCGCTCCAGACCAGCGGGGTGATCCACAGCAGGTGCGCGGCGAACATTCCCACCACCGCCAGGCCCCGCGCGAGATCGATGCCGGGGATGCGGTCTTGCGCGTGCAGATGCGCCCAATTCACAGCTAAGCGCTCACGGAGCTGCGTCCGTGCGACCTTGGAGACGGGACCGTGCGGTCGGTCGGTGGGAGGCATGGG